>PBXE01000010.1 GCA_002727485.1 Methanobacteriota archaeon
TATCCTGTGAGCAATGTGAGAAAGAGGTTTGTGCATATAACACAGCATCCTGCGGAGAAAAATGCGATGGATGCAAATTATGGTTTTGCGTAGGCCACTTGGTAGAAACCCCAGATGATTCAGAATATTCTTCACTTTGTGGTGAATGTTATGATGATATGAAAGATATAGTTCACGGGGATTATTCAGATAGAGACGGCCATGAATATGATGATGATTATTAATACATGATTGAATGATAATCTAATGGTTCTAGGTATGAATTAATGGGTTATTGCATAACACCCATGTATTCAGATAGAGCGAACTAAAGGGGTTGCAGTGGACCATATACAACGCTACCCTTTGTTGAATATTCAATTTCGGGTAAAACTACCCTACTTTAGCGGGTAAAACCTCCCTACTTTTTCAATTTAAACATAATTTCAAACTTTTTCCCTTTATATGCATCTCTATTTCCACCATGTGCGCGTGAGTGCTATGAATAGAAAAGACGATGAAAACAATATTGATGCAATTGTAAAAACTAACCAAGTAGACAATGATGGAATAATCCATCTAAGCAATGGAGTAAAACTTGAATTATCTCAATGTAGATTAATTCCACCAGGAAGTAACGATTACGTTAATGTTGTAATGATGTTTTCTCTGGAAAATATGTACGACCCAATAACAAAATGTCCAAAATGCAGATCGACAATTCCTTGGGATAGGCCAATTTTGCTAATGGACAATATGCAGTTTGTTTATCCATGTTCGGATTGTGAATGGGTTTGGGAACGTCAATCATTCAACATGAGAAAATTTGGAAATGAGAATAGATGAAAGGTAGAGTCGACTGTTGAGGCAATGCTAAAACTATAGAGAAAATGGTGCGGGGAGCAGGATTCGAACCTGCGAACCGATAAGGAATGGGACCTAAACCCACCGCCGTTGACCAAGCTGGGCGATCCCCGCGCAACCCGAGGGCGTAGTCACTTAGATTTGAATTAAGCGCTTAATTTGAACTATGAAACCCAGCAGATTTTATTACTTCTATGATTATTTTAGAATCAATATGTGATTCAGTAATTATGACCCCACTATTGNCTTGGTGTGATATGTCTGCACTCAATACCCCTTTTGTAGAATTTAATACCGAGGCAAGTCTTGAAGAACAACCACCACAAGTCATACCGTTAATCTTCAAGTGATGAGTTATACTTGACATTAAATCNNCTAATNCTCGGAATCATTTTATTATTCTTGAATGGGCTTCCACCAACGAAGTACCAATGAGTTTCCTACCACACTAACCGACGAAAGGGCCATTGCGGCTGCAGCAAAGGCTGGAGGCAATAGCATNCCAGTGAATGGTAATAATACTCCCATGGCTAATGGGATTCCAATAATGTTGTAAATAAATGCCCAGCCTAAATTAGTCTTGATTCTCTTCATTGTAGCTTTTCCTAAATCAATTGATGATACAGCATCAATAAGGTCATTTCTAACAAGGACAAAATCGGCTGCATCAAGTGCAATATCTGATCCAGCACCCATGGCAAGGCCAATATTTGCTTGAGATAATGCAGCTGCATCGTTAATTCCATCACCGAGCATTGCAACAATTTTACCATCATTTTGTAGAGATTTGATTTCATTTGCTTTTTGATCTGGTTTGATATTAGCAATGACTTTCTCAATCCCGACTTCCTTCGCAATTGAATCTGCCGAATATCGATTATCTCCAGTTAGCATCATGACATTCAATCCCATTTGTTTAGCTTTCTTGACTGCTAATTTCGAACTTTCTCTGATTCTGTCGCTCATTTCAATCCAGCCAAGTAAACGACTTCCCTGGCTTACTAGTGCTACAGATACGCCTTTCATACTGGCTTTAACGAGACTTAACTCTACATCTGAGGAAATCTCAACACCTACATCTTCAATTAATTCTTTATTCCCAATAGCGACAACCTTGTCACCTAATTTACCGACTAAACCCATTCCCGAAATTGTTCTAATATCTACCACATTTGCTTTTTCTGATGTCACATTTGACCAGGACTTGTGTATGGCTGAAGCCAGTGGATGNGTTGACTCAGATTCAAGAGCTGATGCTATCGAAAGAATCTCTTTGACTTCACAATCGATGATTTCTATATGGCTAACTCTAGGTTTGCCAGAAGTAATAGTTCCAGTTTTATCCATAACTAGAGTATCACACTTATGTGCCATTTCTAAAGCGTCTATGCCCTTGATTAAGAGCCCATTTTTTGCTCCTACCCCGGTTCCAACAACTAGGGCAGTTGGAGTTGCTAATCCTAATGCACAAGGACAAGCAATAACTAGAGAAGAAACTAGGACCATTATTGCTAATTCAAGATTTGAATTCATAGGATTTTCAATCAAACTACCTCCTAATGTGGCCCAGAAAACACTTGCAGAAATTGCTAATATTACCACTAATGGAACAAATATGGAAGCGATTTTATCAACTAATCTCTGAATAGGTGCTTTACCCATTTGGGCTTGCTCAACCAGATCAATCACATTATTGATTAAGCAATCATCTGAAGGTTTTGTAGTTTTTATTATTACAGAACCATCAAGAATGATTGTACCTGCAAGAACNTCATCGCCNTCAGACTTTCTTACNGGGTATGCTTCACCGGTCATTGTTGATTCGTCGATACTTGCTTTACAATCGATTAAAATTCCATCAATTGGAATAGTTTCTCCAGTTAAAACTTTGATCAAAGAGCCAGTNATTATTGTTTCAACATTTTTCATTTCAGTATCCATTTTTTCATAATCTAAAATCAATCTAGCATCATTTGGTTGAAGTTGCATCANGGAGTGAACAGCGTCAGTCGCTCTAAGTTTGGCAGCCGCCTCCAAATAGTTTCCAATTAAAACAAATGCAATAATAAANGCTACACCATCAAAAAATACATGTTTTGCGTCATTTATTACCGCAGGAAATCCATCAATTCCTGTCGACAATGTGACTAGAGTAGACCAAGAAAACGCAACAGTNGTTCCTAGATGGATTAGAACATCCATATTTGTAGAACCTCGTTTGAGAGAATTCCAAGCGTTTGAATGAAATTCCCAGCCTGACCAAAAATAGATTGGTATTGTAGTAAGCATAGCCAAAGTAAGCCTTAGATCGAAGGAAGCCATTTCACCTAAATCGGAGGAAAACATCGTCAGCCAAAGAGTTGGTAAAGCTAGAACTATTGCTAATANTGCCTTTTTACTCTGAATATTGACAATCTCTTCAGCAGATTCACTCATCGAGAATGTTTTTTCAGGCCTCTCTGCTTCGAATCCTCCTTGATTGATAGCTTCTATCAATGAGTGAATATTTTCTTCATGAATGGATTCAACTTGAATTAGTGCTTTATTAAGTGCTAAATTTACCGACACAGAAACAACATTTGGCTGATTGGAAATGATTTTTTCGACAGATGTTGCACATGCACTACAAGTCATGCCAGCAATATTTAGCCGCAGCTCTTCACTCATATATTAGCCTCATTTATTTNGGCGCTAGGTCTAATGAACCGCTCCAGATATCGATGCCACGAAGGCGGCAGGGATAATATTGACCTAATTTGATTACAGGTTTTTCATTTTCCCAATCTTCGGAATCAGATTTTATTACGCTTAATCCATGAGAGTCTACTGATAATTGCCTCTTTTTCCCCAGTTGTCTAAGATGCATTCTACCCTGAATTGCACCATCATCATATAAGTCAAGGAAAACCCATGGAGTCCTTAATCCAACAATTCTTGCAGGCCATGATTTGCCATCGATCATTGGNGANTCAACGTCGGTTTGAGTTCCAATTTCTCCNCCTCTCAGCAGATGAATATGATATGCATTAGCTACCAATTCCCATTCGATGTACTTGGCAATCAAAGATTGTTCAGTACAATGGGCAGCAAGTTTTGCAACTTCATCTTCATCATGTTTCCATTCCTCTCCCCGTAGATATGATTTTAGTTGTCTATGAGCGATTAAATCTGGATACCTTCTGATTGGACTTGTAAAATGAACATAAGCATCAAGGTTAAGTCCGAAGTGGCCAGAATTTTCATTTGAATAAGTTGCTCTTTGCATTAGATGAAATAATCCTTGATCAACAATTCTCCTGACGGTTGGATTTAGCTCAGATGCTTGAGTTTGTGCTTTCATTAATGCATCAAGAATATTTTGTCTAGCATCAGGGTCCAAGACATTTTGAAGATAATACGGAACATCATCCTTTGAATTATTAGAATCGGAATTTAACTCAATATTACTATCTCCACCAGAAGATTGTGCCCAAGCCCCCAGTAAATTTGATAATTCTTCAGTGTCACTTTGCCCGTGAGTTTTGAGACTAGGCATTGGCAGTTCAATATCTACTCCCATAGCAGATAGTTTTGCATTTAGCGAAGAAACTTCTTCAGCATCCGGAGGTGAGTGACATCGCCAAGGTAGAGGAGCCCCNTTGCTTCCAAGTAAATGCCCAATTGCCGAATTGGTTGCAACCATAAAGGATTCAATCATCCTAGTTGCAGCATTTGGCCATTTAACTTCAACATTTATTCTATTATCTCCGTGTATTCTTGGCCGCATTTCAGCGTTATGAATGTTCAATCTTATTTCCTTTTTTTGCCAGGCAGCAGCCAGGTCAAACATTTCTTGGAAGTCAGGATTATCCAAAGCATCTTCATATGCGAGATTATTTTTCACTCTAATTACTGCTTCGTATGCTTTGGTTTCGATTATTTCTTGTTNTTTTATTGACATTGAAATAACCATTGCTAATCTATCTACTCCAGACCTAAGAGAGCACAGGTCGTCAGCAAGACGTGGTGGCAGCATTGGAAGAACAGTATGAGGTAAATAGACCGAAGTGGCCCTTGCCCTAGCAGTCGTATCGAGACGGGAAGAAACGTGAACATAATTTGCAACATCAGCAATAGCAACCCAAAGAGTCAATTCATCNCCATCTCTGATTAAACAAACAGCGTCATCGAAATCCTTCGCATCATGCGGGTCAATAGTTACCAGAGGCAAATCTCTGAGGTCGGTTCTTCCATTAGCGACTTCCTTATCCCCATCAACTTCGGGTAGATTTTCTGCCAATTCACATAATTTTTCATCATATGTCTCGGGAAATGGATTTCTGTTGTCTTTTCTTCGCTTAGCAAGTCTTAATTTTAATAGTTCAGCAGAAGTCAGTATATTATTTTGTAACAATAATAATGCTATACTTGGCTCATCTTCGTGAAATCTAAAGCCAGTTCGTTTAGATGCAAATCTTTTAATTTCTTTTTGTAAGTCAAAATTACCCCAAACCTGCAAATCATCATCTTTTAGCAAAGTAAGATCTGTTGGCATTTTTTCACCTCTAAGAATTGCCAACCATGAAGATTCAATTAGGTTGTATATTTCTTCATCATCACCAGCATCAAGAATAGGGGGGCCGGCTGTAATTCCGCTAATATGGCCAGCATATTTAGAAAAGAAGGATTGCCATTTTTGGATATTAATTTTTATTTCTTCAATCACTTCTCTACTTCTCAAAATTATTTTTCTATTTTCTAGTACNGTGAAGTATTGTCTGTCTTTTCTAACAGCAGCAAGCGTTTGACTCAATTCACCCATAAATACCCGTTCTAATTTTGAGTCTCTAGCAAAACGTATTGCCATTTTTTCTTTCTCGATAATGAAATCTGCCAGTGATTGTAAGTCCCATTCTTTATTCCAATATTGTGGATTATTGCCAAATAATGAATTTAGCCTTTTCCACAATCTTTCTCCTTCAGACAATTGCGGGCCCTTACGNTTATTATGACTTCTAGAACGCTTTTTGTTGCCCATTAAAATCCCGCCTAGAGTCCTAAATTTTTCAAATTAGTTAGCGCCTCTTGTTGTTCTTTTGATAACTCTTCAACTTCTTTTAATATGAATTCTAAGTCTAAATCTCCACCTAAATAACCAGATTTAACCATTCTTCTACGGTCGCCAATTTGTGAATTAGGTGCAATATTTAGCATTCCTTCTTTGCCTGAAGGTAAAGTTACTTTCACTTTACCTCCGAGTAGTAATGTGGAATAAGGAATTTGAACTTCTTGTACTAGAATTTCTCCATCCCAACTCCTTCCTTCTCCAGCATCTATTCTAACTGTTAGAAGAACATCTCCTGCATCACCTTCAGGATGGTCGTGACCTTGTCCTTTGAGGCGTTTAACCGTGCCATGCTTAACACCAGGTTNTAATTTCGTCTTTAGAGTAACAGATTTTGCTTCCATCGACCCCATTGGGTTAGGTTTCAATCTCTTGAATGTAAATGAGAACGAACCACCACTTTCAGCCTCAGCCATTGTAATGTCTAATCCGACATTTATGTCACTACCCTTTGGTCTAGATTGCCTCCGAGGTCTTTGGCCGCCTTGAAAAGAAGGATTCCCTCGCATTCCACCAAATTGTGAACCGCCGCCCATGCCGCCTCCAAACATTTGCCCAAGAATGTCTTCGAAACCTTGTCCTCCGCCCATTCCTCCGAACGGAGAACCTCCTCTCATGCCGCCTCCAAACATATTTGCCATCTGTTGTTGTTGATCAAATTCTCTTCTTGATTCAGCGGTTCCGATTTTTTCATATGCCGATTGAACTTCCTTAAATTTCGCTTCAGCATTTGCATCATCGGGGTTTCTATCCGGGTGAAACTGNCGAGCTTTTTTNCGAAATGCGCGTTTAATTTCACCATCACTGGCATCTTTACCAACTCCCAAAACTCTGTACGGGTCTTTCTGCGCCATCATGCGGGCTTCTAATGCACTCCCTCATCAACCCTCGCAGAGGTTAGAAAGGCAAAATTTGATACATTTTCTAAATCCATTTTAGCCGACGCGGTTATATTGGGTGGATATTTGGGGTGACAAGCCAGAGGTTATACCATGTCGAGTGAAACGTCCGAAAAGCGTTCTTTTGAAGAGAGAGTTCAGGACCGCCAAGATTGGATTGAGTCCCAATTTAGAAGAATTTCCAGAGGTTCATGGGCTAGAATTATCCGTATGGCGCGCAAACCTTCTGCACAAGAATTCAAACAAACCAGTATAATTTGCGGAATTGGTTTGTTCGTATTAGGAGCAATTGGNTTTGGATTACTGGTGCTGATGGATAATTTCTTCCCATGGTTGATACACGATGTCATCGGTATCGGTAACTGAGAATGGAGAGATGGTAATGGTAGAAGCTTTTGTTGCATTTGTTCGCTTTGAAGAGAAGTTATTATTGATGCGTAGAAATAAATCCGATGGAGATTTCCCTGCACTCTGGGATGGTGTTTGGGGTGTTGCAGATACCCAAGAAGAAGTTCTCGAGAGAGTAGCAGAATCTACTGGGTTACCTGTTGAATCTCTACATTATCACAGCACAGGCCCTGAAAGAGGTATTGACATGGGCCGTTCATTAGTCGATGTTATGCCTATTCTAGTAGTATCTTCTTCNGATGAGGTAGAAGTNTCTGGTAGGTACAGCGAGCANCAATGGATTGACCCTGGTGAACTTCAAAATTACAACTGTATATTTTCTAATATAGATATGGAAAATGCCAACTCATTATTCCGTGAAATGTACGGTTCAGTCGGCTCTTTCTTATACATCGTAAAGACTGCAATTGGTTCTGAACAAAGAGTAGCAGATGAAATGTATGCGAGATTACATGGNAGCGGTTCACTCACTGCCCTTCAAGGCGATATAATGTCTATTCTTCATCCAACTGGGATGAGAGGTTATCTATTCGTTGAATCTAGTGCTCTTTACCATGTTGAGAAATTGATTGGTCGTTCAGGCGGCCGNGATCCTGCTGCTCGTAGAGGACTAAATCAAACACCTTTGAAGAATGCAAAGACCGTTTTACCNGGTGAAGCGCCACTAGCAGATATTCTGCCATACTTGGAGCCAAAGGCTGTTACAGCAGGAATAGAAGTCGGTTGTATTGTAGAGATAGTTACTGGAGCATTCAAAGGTGAGAAAGCTAGAATCACCAGTGTTTCAGATACTAAAGAAGAAGTTAGCATGGAATTATATGAACAATTGATTCCAATGACAGTTAACATGCGTGGAGATCACGTAAGAGTTATTGAAAGAGTCGAATAATCGTCACTCTTTGAAAAAACTTGACATTGTGCCTAAATGCACATGCAAATACTATATTCTACCTTCATTGTTATCGGCTTATGGAAATGAAAGAGATTCTAAATCCGAAAGGATGGATGATTGGTTTAGGCGTGATTTTGATTTTGGCTTCATTGGGTACAATTTTTGGTGCTGAAGACGTTGCTAAACAAGCATGGGGAGAAGACAACTTAACTGGAAATGAAGCCGCTTATGAAGAAATGTGGGGTCTCCATCTAATCCCATTAGGAGCAATGGCAATCGCAACAGGATTGTTCGTCAAAGGCAAGGCACTCTCACAAATGGCTATGACGGCTTCCGCCGCTATTGTTGTAATTATTGGTGGTGGAATGGGCTTTATGACTCAACGCCATGATTACGGAACAGGTGGCGGCGCTGCAACTATTATTCCATTAGTAATGATGCTACTGGTAATCCTTCTTGGAGTGTCAGGTTACATGCACAAAGATGGTGAAGAATCCACAGAGGTTAGTGAATGATTGATACATTAATGGATCCAAAGATTTGGCTAATTCTTGTTGCGTTTGTACACGCTATCGTGGGTATTATCATCCCAACCGATTGGTCAAAGGACAATAACAAGATGATGGCAGGATTTACTCTGTTAACATCAATTACAATGCTTTACGCAGGATTTTGCTTAGACGGGGAAGAACAGGCGAGATTAGCGTTAGTAATTGGCGGTCCGATTTGGGTTTGGTTTGTTGTCTGTTGTTCAATGAGCTTAGAATTTGACATTGGAAAAGAACCTATGGTTATGACTTGGAAGGAAAATGCACCGCCACTAATTCTATGGGGCCTAGTCGCACTTACTGGCCTTCTTGAGTCTGGTTGGATTTAGATTAAAGTCTAATATTGTCTTTTCTGCTCCAAACTTTGCGGCCAATATTGGACGCGGCGCGGTTATATAGGGGAGTTTAGTCGGCAAGTTGCCCACGTAGTGAGCATGGAGTTGAAATAATGCCAAAACCTTGGACATCACATCTTATCAGAGATGCTCTTGGAGTCAAGAAGTGTAATGGCAGTATGGAGGCCGCGACCGAAGACCTACCTTTGGAGAAGGCAATCGAGGTTGCCAAGAAGAAGCATGGTGAAGGTCATTTAACCGGAGCAGACTTGAAAGCTCAAACACGCGAAGTTATCGGTACTTGCGTATCAATGAGAGTCAAGATCGACGGACATTGGGCGAATGAGGCGCTCGCAATAATCAGTAAAGGAGATTGGGACGAGCGATTTAATTGAATTCACGAACCGCGGAAGAGGATAAAACCTCGTGGACCGCAGAGGTGAGGAAATATGGAAGAGAAAATAAACCAAGCAATAACAGACGCACTTGCTAATGCGCCAGAGAGAAAATTTGTCGAGTCAGTCGACATTTCCTTCACAATCAAAGATGTTGATTTGAAGAACCCAAACAACCGTATTAAAGAAGAGATTAGACTTCCTTCTGGTCGCGGTAAAGAAATCAAAATCGCAATGTTTGCTGCAGGTGAAGCTGCAACTAAAGCAAAGGCTGCGGGAATTGATGTAATCACTCCACAAGAAATTGAAGAACTAGGTGGAAAGAAAGGTAAGGCTAAGAAAGTAGCCAACTCATATGATTTCTTTTTGTCTGAAGTACCTCACATGGGACTAATTGGACGATATCTTGGTGTTGTTCTTGGGCCGCGTGGAAAAATGCCACGTCCTGTACCACCTACACTTGACCCTTCAATCATAGCAAATGGTTTACAATCAACTGTCGTTGTAAAATCTGGAGATAAGATGACTTTCCACGCATCTATTGGTACTGCCAAACAATCACAAGATGAACTGGCTGCTAACGCTATGGAAGTTTACAACAGAGTTATTTCTAAACTTGAAAGAGGAATAGGCAATATCCGCTCACTTTTCATTAAGACATCTATGGGTCCTGCTCAAAGAATTGAGGTGGTAAATTGATTCCAAAGGTTATGTCTTGGAAAAAAGACACAGTTTCTGATTTAGTTACTCTGCTGAACAGTGGCGATACCATTGCTGTCATCGATATTCACGGAGTTCCTGCTGGAGCTATGATTGGAATGAGGTCTACACTTCGCGATAGTATGAACATTCAAGTTGCTAAGAAAAGGCTGATGAGAATTGCATGGGAAAATGCCGGAAACAATTCCGAAGATCTTGAAACGCTTTTCCAAGGCGTAGTCCAACCTGCATTAGTTTCAACTTCTGCAATGAATTCCTTTGAATTATTTTCGGAATTAAAGAAGACCGAGGCTGGTAGAGCCGCTAAACCTGGAGATGTCGCCCCACACCAAATTGTTGTAGAGAAGATGGATACAGGAATGGCGCCAGGTCCTATAGTTGGTGAATTAAATTCTGTAGGAATCCCTGCTAAGATTATGGGCGGTTCAGTTCAAATTCAAAAGAGAACAGTCGTACTTGAAGAAGGCGAAGTTTTCGAAGGCGATATGGGAATGATGCTTTCTAAGATTGGAATAAACCCAATCGTCACAGGACTACGTCTATGTGGGACACTAGAAGACGGAGTTGTTTTTGCTCCTTCAACTCTAGACTTAGACCTAGAACAATTCGAATCAGATCTAATCAGTTATGGTGCAGGCGCATTCAACCTTGCTTGCAACATTACCTGGTTTACATCCCAGACAATGCCTACGCTTATTGCTAAGGCAAGTGGTGAGGCATTAGCAGTTGCTCTTGAAGCCGCTGTTGTCACTGCCGACACACTACCACATCTAATTGGAAGAGCGAACCTAGCAGCATTGGGTGTTGCAGGTTCACTTTCCCCAGAAGCACTCGACGACGAACTAGCTAGTATGCTTGGTGCCGCAGCATCTGCCGCAGCATCAGCTCCAGCAACCGTCGCTGAAGACGCTTCCGAGGCACCAACCGAAGCCGAGGAAGAAGAAGAGGAAGAAGAGGACGCCAGTTTTGGTGGACTTGGAGACCTATTCGGTTGAACACAAAATATGAGGTGAAAAAATATGGAATACGTATACGCTGCTATGTTACTGCACGCTGCTGAACAAGACATTGATGAGAAGGCTGTTGGCGCCGTTTTGAAGGCTGCCGGCGTTAAAGCCGATGACGCTAGAGTAAAGGCACTTGTTGCTTCTCTTGCTGGCGTCGATATCTCTGAAGCCATGACCCAGGCTGTTGCCGCCCCTGCTGCCGCTGCTGCGCCAGCTGCTGGTGGTGCTGCCGCTGCTGAAGAAGCCCCTGCCGCTGAAGAAGAGGAAGAGGAAGAAGAAGCTGGCGGATTCGACGGTCTAGGCTCTTTGTTTGGATGATCAGGAACGAAGTTGCCGAGCACTATTGACGCTTGCCTAAGTAGGCGAGAGCAAATTGACGCACGGTTAAACGGTCCTTATCGAAAGAGCCTCGTTCGAAGACGGGCCAGGATAGAATCGTGCAAAGTGACCAGAAATGGAACGCTAACAGTGTTGTGCCGATAGGCTAAACCAATTCATTCATGCACTTGAGACAGTTCGCACTATCATGGTGCGTCGTGCTACCACTGATTTCGAACTCAGTGTATCACCAGTTCAGTGCATCAAAGCCTTGAGATTGGTGTTAGAAAATACTGGCTGGTCTCTTGAGAGGCACGAAGGTGCGAGAATGGTTGACAGATTTGCTATCATCATGCCAATAACACAGACCACTAGAACACTTGGATTGAGAATTACCGATGGCCCACTGAGAGGCTTAGAAATGATTTGCTGGGCGGAAACAAAAGGATCTGCTGGAGCGATAAATGTAGCATCATGGATATTGCCAGGTGGAATTGGTGATGAGATGATTAAATCACTGTTGAAATCTTGGGTTTCAAATTTACCCCGTTGTCCGTGGCATTGGACTTTTTATGAACGTTCAAAAATAGGCTATCTATTGCCCGTTTGGAAACGCTCAAAAAGAGCTTTTTCAAAACTCGGATTTAATACCAGTTCTAAGGCTTGGCCACTCGATGAGAATAAATTTATTTTTCAATATCCCAAGCACAATGAAGAAGAGTAACCTGTTATAATCGGTTACTTTCTTACGGGAAGAATATCGCCTCCCCCCTAAGGGGGAGGCGTAAGCAATGTCTAGTTTGTCGGCGAGCCACAAGATTCGAACTTCTCTGTTCATTGTGTTTCTAATGGTCTCAATGACTTGGTCTGCTGGGATTAATGAAATTGCTTCCAAGTACGAATCTGTGAGTGAACTTTCCGATAACACTGTGTTTGGGCTAAACAGTGGCTGTGATACGATTACCAGAACTTCGGGTACGCCGATTTTTGTTGATCCAATCAATGGTTCAGCAACTTGGTCTGGAACGATAAATTGTCCTAAACACAGTCTATCTCAAGCGGTTTCTGCAGAGATATCCG
>PBXE01000025.1 GCA_002727485.1 Methanobacteriota archaeon
TCTGACCATAACATGTTCATCAGTATCACTCAGCCTTTCGATTAGATGAGGAAGAGCGACTGGGTTCTGCATTTGACCCAAAACATATGCTAATTCATGACGTAATAATGCACTACTGGACTTGAATCCATAGCATAAAGCTAGACAGGACTCATCAGAACCTTCATTTCGAAGAGAAAATAAGTTTCTCATGCGTTGGAACATTGGAGTATTATCATCTACCAATGAATTCTTCCAAATTTCAATATTTCCTAATTGTGAAGGTGGTGCAGGATCAACTGAACCATATTGACTAATTTGAGGGATTCTATCTGACATTGAAATCAACTACCAATGAAGTCAATTGTTGAAACATCAAAACTTTTATCGATTAATCCAATATCTTGACCTTCGGTTATGAATTGGCGAATCGAATCTCGTCCATCTTGACCGTAGTCTATTGTTCTTTGATTAACATACATGGTTACAAATTTTCTATTTGTGTCATCATCAATCCCACGACCCCATTTTTTAGCAAATTCTAGTGCCTCATCTGGATTTTCAATGGCGTACTCAATACTCATTTTAGTATACAAAGTAATATCTTTCATTGCTTGTTCACCCAAATCTCTTCGGACAACGTTTCCACCTAGTGGCATTGGAAAATTATCTGTTTTAGAATTCCACCACTTACCTAAATCAATCAACACCTCAAGTTCATGTTCAACATATGTTAACTGACCTTCGTGAATAATTAAACCTGAATCAAAATCACCGTTCAATACTCTAGGAATGATTTGATCGAATGGTACAACTTCAACATCAACATCACCCCATGCAAGCCTTAAACCAAGATATGCACTAGTTTTCAATCCGGGAACAGCTATGGTTGAATTTTTTGCGTGTTCGACATCCACTCCTTTTTTACAAACAACCATAGGACCATATCCTTCACCCATTGAAGCCCCGCAATTCATCAATGCATAATTATCAGCAATATTTGGATAAGCGTGAATGGAAACTGCTGAAACTTCTAATTCTTTATTAACAGCCCTATGATTTAGTGTCTCTATATCTTGAAGTTCATGAACAAATTTGTACCCGGGTGTAGGGAATTTTTCATTTGTCATAGCATGGAACATGAAAGCATCATCAGGATCAGGAGAGTGTCCGATTCGAACAATAAAATTGCCATCACCATCAACTGGAAGTTGTGACATAATCTACCCCAACATAATGACCTTCAAGAACCATCCGTTTCGATGTAGTATAAAACGATGAAAATATACCTAATTCATTTTGTGTCGTCTATATCTTAAAGTATCTAGAAGTTGAGCGACGAATGGTTAAGGAAAATGTTTAGAAGGTTTGTCCCCCTCTTTTTGATTTCGCTTTTAGCATTTAATTTACTTTCTATATCTGTTAGTGCATCATCCGGTCTTGTATACAATAGTGCAGCGACAAATGATATTAAATCTTCAACCTCAAATTATGTTTCAGTAAATCATGATAATTCAATAATTGCAGGAGCATATTCAAAAGAAGTTGTGTTGTATCACACATCAAACTATTCAGTAATCGATGTTATAGAATTCCAAAGAGAAGTATTTGATGTGAAATTTTCGCCCGACGGGAATCATTTGGCTATAACAACGGTAAGTACCCCTGAATTTAGTGATTCAGTAATTATTTATGATGTTTTAGAGAATGAAGTATTTCCAGATAGAGAAAAAACAAATAGTGTTAGGAGTAGTATTTCTTGGATGCCAGATAGTAACTATTTGGCAGTATCTAATTTTCAAAATGGAATAAATCTTATCAAAATTGATACTATGGAAGTAGAAATACAATATTCAAATGAACACCTAGCAGATATAACATGTATAGAATTCTCTAATGATGGACAATTACTTATTTCAGGAGATAAGAATGGAGTTCTAAATTTATGGAATTCCGATGGAACATTCACAGGTAAGAGTTTTAATTTACAGAGTGAAATTACTGGATGTGGATTTAATTCTCAGAATCAGAGAGTTTCCGCAGTTTCGATTGATGGAGAGATATCAACATGGACAATAACTGGTAATCTATTACATGAAAAGAGTATTAACTCAGCTATGGGATTAAAATGGTCACAAACTTTGGATATTCTATATGTCCTCGAATATGGAAACGAACCAAGACTATTATCCTTAGATGGTTCTACATTCAATGAAATCTCTTCAACATACTTTATTCACAAATCATTGGATTTTGATTTAAATGAATTAAGTAATGGTATAATAAGTGATATTTATGTTTCAACAGATTCTAACCACATTACTAATTATGCTGTCCCTACTGCTAGAGAAGGCTATGGCGAGACTGGTGCAGACTTAGATGGGGACAAAATTCCAGACAGTATCGACGATGATGACGATGGTGATTCATTTTTAGATGAGTGGGATTTTAATTGTCCAGAAGAAGTGGCTGAATGTGAACGAAACCCTGATGTTGAAAATATTAGAAGTATAACAATTAGTATTTCAGATGATTCAGCAATTATTGAAGATGAATATACATTTGGACTCTTAGCATCTGCAGAAATTAGGAACCTAACAAGAAGAGCAATTATTTCTGATCAGCAAATTAGTTATGAAGAAACTAATCTTTTTGAAAACGCAGTATGTAATAATTTAGACTCGAGTGACATAATTCAAACATGGAGAAATAATTTGGAATTATCAATTGGACAAGTCGCTAATGGTAGCCTCCAGTGTATAGTTACTAGCGGATTGTCATTCACACAAACCTTTGACCCAAATGGCGTAAAATTCATGTTAAAATTAGTTTTTGATGTAATTCCAAATGCGACTTTGCCTGTAGACCTATCGATAAAGGAACAAATAGTTTTCTCGGATTCAACTATTACTCATTTAGTCGAAAATCACCCGATATTTGTTTCTCAAATTTCTTCAGAAGGAAATAATGAAGGACAAATATGGTGGGAAAATGAAGGATCATTAACGATTACTTTTTCAGAAGAGGAAGAAGTTGCAAAAAGTCTAAAATTGTATAATTTTTTATCCAATAAGTTTAATTTAGCCATAGTTATAATAATAATTTCTACTTTAGTTTTCCTAATTATTAGACGTAGAAATAGAATTATAATAGATTTAGATGATGAAAATTCAGATGAATTTGAATTTGATGAAGATACTTTGGATGATTCAGCACCTACATTGCCCAAGCCAAAACCAATTGAAGATGATGAAATTATTCTAAGAGATGATGATGAAAGCGTGTTCGAACAGAAATTCATTCCATCTGAAGATTCACCNGTTAATCGTAAATCCTTCGNATTGGATATTGAAGAAGAAAGCGTTCCAGAAGTAAAAAGGCGTGTAGGGAAAATGAATAGAAACAAACAGGGCCCAATAATGTCTACAAAAAGAAAACGCCTAGGTGGAGCAGAAGAGCCACAAGTGAAGAAGAAGACTGTTGGAGTTAGGGCTGTCAAGAAGGATATCAAGACAAGAAAAGTCAAAAAGGTTTCAACTGAAATAGATGACAATGATGTATCATGGGAAATAGANTAGAAAATAAATTCAGCACCATTAGGCATGTTACAAGCGTGAATCAGAAATTGATTTAAGCCAGCAATATGAATTTCATCTAAACGATTGAACACCTCTCCAAAATATTTCTCCAGTCTCTCACAAGACAAACCTGATTTTTCAACACCTTCTGAAATAACTAATTCTCTACATTGTTTACTAGACTCAAATAATTCCAAACAGTCTAGTAAAACATTTTGCGCAGATTTTATTTCAGAAACATTTGTATCTTTGCGAGCAGCAAATACTCCAAAAACCATAGGTTTACCAGTTTCTTCGAGCCAAGCAGAACCTAAATCCATTCTAACCATACTCGGGTTATCTCTGGCAAAATCAAGTGCACGATCACCGATCAACAGTGCACCGTCACAACTTCCTAACATTTCGTCAATTTCAGGTGCCATTGTAGACAAATCAGGNGTTAAATCTCTAGTCTTCAATATATACTTCAAAAGAGCAACTGAAGAAGAAGAATCAGAAGGTAANGCAATAGAAGACATGTTTTCTATTGGACAGTTACCGAATAAAATTACACTACCGACCTCGCCCTTGGAACAAATTCCAAGTTCCGGAATTAGGACTAACTCATCACTGTGTTTTGCATAATCAGCAGCAGGTATAGGTGCTATTACACAATCCCTACGCAGTAAGTGACCAGTTAACCATGAGGGTGGGGCAGAAAGAATGCTCCAAGGTGCTCTTAATGAATGGAAGAGCGGGTCACAGTTCAAGAATGCGACCCTACCGATTGTGTATTTCCAATTCTCATTGAAGGAAATTAATTTTTTACTATTCTGTACAACCATTGAATTCCCTCAGACAGCCATCTTAAGTCTCTTCACCTTTTTTGGCGGTTTAATGACATANCGTGAAAAATTTTCATATTTAGTATCTCGTATAATTGGAATACAGCCTGCATCAGTAATTAATTTACCAAGTTGGTATTTATCAAAGTCGAGGCTTGATGTTGCTCCAGCTAAATGCATAATAGACTCTCTACCCACGGTTCCATCAACATCGTCCGCACCGAAATTCAATGCTAACTCAGCTAAGTTATCTCCTATATTCATTCTGTAAGCCTTAATATGTGGGACATTATCAAGAATCAATCTAGAAATTGCAATAGTCCTCAATATCTCATTTGAAGTTGCTAACTGTGCTTCAGGTAAACGCGTGGAATCTGGCAAAAAAGGATAAGGAACAAAACATTGCACCATTGAGGTCTCATCAGCCAAATTTCTAATCTGAAACATATGTTCGATTCTATCTTCCAAGGATTCAATTGTTCCAAAAAGCATAGTACAATTTGATGGAATTCCAGATTTGTGGGCTGCTCTATGAATCTCAATATATTCACTGGAAGTCTCCTTACCGTAGCAAATTATATCTCGAATTTCATCATTCAAGATTTCTGCACCGCCACCTGGTAAAGAATCAAGACCAGATTCGATTAATTTCTTGAAAACTTCATCTATGGAAATATTTGAAACTTTTGAGAGATGTTTAATTTCAACGGCAGTCAAAGCCTTAATTGAAATATTTGGGAATCTATCTTTTATCGCTGAAAATAATTCAGAGTAATATTCTACATCCCAATCTGGATGCAGTCCTCCAACTGAATGAACTTCATCTACTAATGGGGAATACTTTTCTAACTCAGTAAGATATTCTTGAATACTCAATGAATAAGCGTCTTTCGATCTTTTAGTCCTGCTAAAAGCACAAAATTTACACGAGAGCACGCAAACATTGGTTTGGTTTATGTGAACGTTAGAATTGAAAAAAACGAAATCACCAAATCTAGACTTCTTTGAGCATGTAGCGAGTAATCCAACTTCAAAGATATCTAAATGATTGTACAATAGAATACCATCATTCATGTCTAACCTTTCACCATTACGAACTTTTTTTACCACTGGTAGTATTTCATCACTCCATTTGAATTGATCAACATATTTAGCTACATTAGACTTCCAATTTGGTTCACAACCTGCTAATTTTACAGTTGATGACCACTCAGTCATGTATACGGCTTAAAGCCATACTTCAAATATATATGTACACGGCCTAAGGAATATTTCTTATCGCAAATAATTTTGAATTTACAATAAATTTTCTGAATTCTTCAATAACCAAAACTGAAAATGCTACAGACATAATTATTGCCCAATCGGTCATAGAGAGTACCTTGGTAGAAAGTAATCCTCCAATTTCAATTCCAGTGAAAGGAATATTGACATTAGCAAGTTGTACAAAGAATAACAGTAGAGCNAATGAAACTAAAAATGCAATATTAATCGCTTTGTTAGAAAATACACCTAGTGAGAAGATACTTTCTTCTTGTGAACGACAATTCATCACATTGAATAACTGATACATGATAAATACAGAAAGTGTCATTGTTTGAGCATGAATGAAGCGCTCATCAGCATAATCCTCCCATTGGTCAACAGCGCTAGGTACTCCAGCTTCACAGTCGGCTTTATTGAATGGTAAATCACTGTCTGAAGCAAGAGGCAGTCCTTCGCAAGTTTGTATTCCCCCTCCAGCGAGGAAGAATACTATTAGTGTACCAATAACCATTACAGCGCCTAAGTAAAAAATTAGCCAAATATCACTCTTATTTGGCATCCCTTCATCGACTGGTCTGGGAGGCCTATTCATGACATTTCCATGCTTCTTCTCAACACCTAGAGCAACAGCAGGAGGGCCGTCCATTAGAATATTGATTACAAGAATTTGAGTTGCAGTTAGAGGTAGATTCCAGCCAAATACCAATGTGGAGATAATTATTAATGCAACTGCTGCAACATTTGTTGAAACTTGGTACCGAACGAAATTTCTAATATTCTGATAGATTTTTCTTCCTTCTTCTACGGCATTAACGATATTCGCAAAATTGTCATCTTGTAAAACCATATCTGATGCATCTTTAGCAACGTCTGTGCCCGCTATACCCATTGCAATACCTATGTTAGCCCGTGACAAAGCCGGGGCATCATTAACCCCATCACCGGTCATCGCAACAATTTCGCCTTGACTTTGCAATGAACTAACAATACGCATTTTTTGGTCTGGAGCAACTCTGGAGAAAATTGTTGAATTAGCAGCTGCCTCATCCATTTCAGCATCAGTAAAGTTAGAGATAGAACCACCATTAACTGCTGGAATTCCGCCATCGGTTATTCCTAATTCCTTGCCTATGGCCGTAGCTGTAAATTGTTGATCACCTGTAATCATTTTTACTTTAATTCCGGCTTTTTGACAAATTTCAATTGCATTTTTAACTTCAGGACGTGGTGGGTCCATTATACCGATTAGTCCTAGGAAAATAAATCCTGATTCAATTTTTTCCACGTCATAAATATCTTCATCATCATCGATTCTTCTAGCACAAAGAGCTAAAATCCTCATAGCCTTATCTGCCATTTCTTTGTTTGCTTCTGCTGCTTTATCAAAATCTGATGGCTCAATAGGAACTATTTCATCTCCCTTTACTTTCCACTCTACTAAATTTATGAATCCACCGGCACCACCTTTGGAAAATACCCATTTTTCGCCCTCGTATTCATGAATAACGGACATACGCTTCCTCTTTGTATCAAAAAAGAATTCGTGAATTCTACTATGTCTCTGAGCAAACTTTTGAACATCGCCATTTATTTTCCAACCGGCAACAGCACAAGCAGAATCTGTTGGATCTCCTAATGCTTCCCAATTACCATCAATCTTTGTTAAGGTTGAATTATGGCATAAACTCAAACATGCTGCTGCAAGCCTAAAGCCTAGATTGTTTTGGTGTTGAGATAAATCACTATCACCTAATGGTTTACCATCGAATAGAATCTCGCCTTTAGGTTTGAAACCTTCACCCGTAATATGAAAAGTACCTTCAGTAGTTGAGATCTGTCTAGCAGTCATCTGGTTTTTTGTCAGTGTTCCTGTTTTATCAGAACATATCACTGTTGTTGAACCGAGTGTTTCAACTGCTTTCATCCTCCTAATAATCGCCTTATGTTTTGCCATATTGCGCATTCCAAGAGATAATGTGATAACTAAAATAATGGGTAGTCCTTCGGGAACTATGGCAACGAAAATTGCTATTGCAATTATGAATTGATCTACTGCTGCTTCCCAAATATCAACAGATGAATCACCATAAGCAATAATCATCTCGATAGAAACTAAAAGCACTGCGACAACAAGTGCAATGAAACCAAGGAACTTACCTAGTGATTCTAGTTTAAGTTCCAGAGGAGTTTTTGGTGTATCTGAGCCTGCAATGTCACTTGCTATTTTACCGAGTTGGGTATTCATCCCTGTAGAAACTACAACTCCAATCGCTCGACCTGATGCCACACATGTACCCATGTAAGCCATATTCTTTCGATCAGCAAGCAGAGTATCTTTATCCAAAGTGTCCGGAGTTTTCTTTATTGTCAATGATTCTCCAGTAAGAGCAGATTCGTCAATTTTGCACTGATATGACTCTAGAATTCGAATATCAGCAGGGACATTAAGTCCTTCGAATAGATTAACTATATCTCCTGGAACTAACTCAATAGTAGGAATTTCAATATCAGTATCATTTCGAACTACAACACATTGAGATACAGACATTTGCTTTAGAGATTCCATAGCTTGCTCTGCTTGTCCTTCTTGCCAATATCCAAAATAGGCGTTAGCAGTGAGTACCATGAAGATGAAGATGGCATCTCCAGGTTGATCAGGGTGAATCAATAAAGCAACGATTGCAGCACCTATCAATAGATAATTCAAAGGATCATTATACTGTGATAAAAACCTCTTCCAACCGGGAACACTTTCAGGTTCTGATAGTTTATTCTCTCCATATTTATCCCTCCGTTGGGCAACCTCTTTGTTCATTAATCCAGAACGGTTAACACCTAAATCCGCTAAAACATCTTCAGTTGACTGAGAAAACCAATTTTCATCCAAAATAGTCCACCTTGATTTAACGAGGATAAATCAACTTAAGATAATGATGGTGGTTATCCCTTATTGAGCGATGTTTTGAACAATCATTAATTTTTAGCCGGTTCATGTCGGTGCACGGAGAGCCATACATTCCGGCATCCCAATCGCCACTGGAATTAACTACTCGAGTGATAATAGTAGGTATACTACTTGGTATCTTAATGACTGCCGCAAATGCATACCTCGGATTATATGCTGGTATGACTGTTTCAGCAAGCATACCTGCTGCGGTAATGTCGATGATTATTCTTCGTTCATTATTCAAAGATGTCAGTATTCTAGAAAACAATGCTGTTCAAACAATGGCTAGTGCCGGTGAGTCTCTTGCTGCAGGCATAATTTTCACAGTTCCAGCACTACTTGTTATTCCTAATGTTTGGGATGAAATTCAATTGGTTGAAACCACCATAATTGCTTTACTAGGTGGACTTTTGGGGACTATGTTTACTATTGCTCTCAGAAGGCTATTTATTGTCGAAGAAGCACTTCCATATCCCGAAGGAGTAGCCTGTAGAGAAGTTTTAGTTGCAGGTGAAGAGGGTGGAGAGGGCGCACAAGCTATTATTTACGCCCTTGGAATTGGCGCTATATATGGTTTAGTTCAGAAAGGCTTCGAAGCAACGAAACATTCTGTAGAAGCTGCTACCTCATTCCTAGGAACTAGGATTTATGCAGGCATGGATCTTTCTGTCGCCCTGTTATCAGTAGGTTTCATCGTAGGAATTAGAATTGCATCTTTTATTTTCTTAGGTGGAATGATTGGTTTTGGTATTTTGGTACCGATGTATGGTTTGATAAATGGATGGGGGTCGGCAGGCAGCGCTGTTGAGAGTTTTGATATTATTTGGCGTCAACAAGTAAGATATGTTGGCGTTGGAGCAATGGTTCTTGGTGGATTATACACTCTTTGGTCAATGAGAAAAACTATCATTACTGGAATATCTAAAGCAATTAGAACAAAATCATCGACTGATGAAGAATTATTGCGTACTGAAATCGATTTACCGATGAATAAAGTATTCGTCTTCTGCGGAGTTTTAGTAATTCTAACTGTTCTATTTTACTGGAGTAAAACAGGTTCTTTGATTTTAGCTTTAGCAGGTGGACTTTTCTTGGCAGTAACTGCATTCTTTTTCGCTGCTGTAGCGGGATATATTGCCGGAGTTGTTGGTTCATCAAATTCACCCGTATCCGGTATGACAATCGCAACATTACTTTTTACTGTTGTTTTGGTTTTACTTATCGGAGACGGACTCTTGAATTTAGACACTTCCACACTAATGCTGGCTACTGTTCTAATTGCGTCCATTGTTGCTTCATCAGCAGCAATAGCCGGTGATGTAATGCAGGATCTAAAGACTGGTCACATGGTAGGCGCAACTCCAAGAGTACAACAAATAGCGGAAATTATTGGTGTTATTACTGGTGCTTTAGTAATTGGTCCAACATTGAAATTATTGCATAGTGCGTTTGGAATCACACAAACAGCTTGTCTAGAGCAGGCAAAAATTGAGTACAGGGACTGTGATAAAGCATTACTAGCGCCACAAGCTGAACTGATAGGAGACATTGTTAAAGGTGCCTTTGTTGGTGATGTTAATTTACAGATGATTCTTCTTGGAGTAGTTATTGCAATCGTTCTAATAAGATTAAAAATGCCTGTTATGAGTGTAGCAATAGGAATATACCTTCCTTTAGGACTTTCTGTACCAATTATGCTTGGCGGTGTAATATCATACTTTGTGTTTAAAAGTGCACATATTAGAGTCGATGGTGAAATTCTCGACCCACCCTCAAAACAGGCAGTTGAAGCAGCTAAAGATGTCGAAAACAGAGGTGTTTTAATCGGCGCCGGATTTATTGCTGGAGAATCCATTTTAGGAGTATTAGTTGCTGTTTTGATCGTTTCAGATTTCCATTTATACGAATTCTTTGGAACTGGGACGCTGAATAATTTACTATCACTAGCCTTTTTTGGTTGGTTTGTATTCGTCTTCATTTGGTTAGCAACTAGAGCACTTCCTAGTGGAGGAAATTTGTTCAAAGAAAGTTTGATGGTTATCAAAGATGCAATTTCTAAGTTTATTGGGATTTTTACACCAAAATCAAAAATTTGATTGAATTTTCAAATATTCCTAATCAAAAGCATCAAAGGTCGTCGGCATTGGCCAACTCTTGAGGGTGACTAAATGACTATGGAAATTAGTGATGTCGAGGAATTTGCAAGAAGGTGCCGAGTTGAAATTGTGAAGATGGTGCATCGAGCTCAAGCAGGACACCCGGGTGGTTCACTTTCAGAAATCGATTTGATTTCAGCACTTTACACTACAAGACTAAGAGTCAAACCAAATGAACCTAAATGGAATGATAGAGATCGTTTCATTCTATCAAAAGGTCATGCTTCTCCTGGAATGTATGCAGTATTGGCGGAAATGGGATTCATATCTCATGCTGATTTAGAATCTTACAGAGTACTTGGAGGAGTTTGTCAGGGTCATGTTGACATGAAATGGTGTCCAGGAGTGGATTTCTCTGCCGGTTCTTTAGGCATGGGGCTTTCTTTTGGAATGGGGTGTGCTGTTGCAGCAAAACTTGAGAATAGCGAAAGAAGAATATTTGTAATGTTGGGGGATGGCGAAATCCAAGAGGGTAGTATATGGGAAGCCGCAATGGCTGCCACTCATCATGAATTAGGAAATTTGAAAGTAATATTAGATCGTAATCGAATACAAAATGATGATTTTTGCGAAGCACAGATGCGAATGTTCGATATCCCAGCCAAGTGGAAATCCTTTGGTTGGTCTGTAAAAGAAATCAATGGACATGATATGAGCGAAATTATGGAAGGCTTAGATTTCCTTGAAAAAACAAATGACTGCCCAGCAATTCTTATTGCTAATACTATCAAAGGAGCAGGAATATCATACATGGAAAATAATCCTTCATTCCATGGTGCAGCTCCTAATGATGAACAGTTTCATCAAGCAATGATTGAACTTGGGGAGGTAGAAGCATGACAAGAATGGCTGCAACTAGAGATGGTTATGGACAAGCTCTATTAGAATTAGCAAATAATCCAAAAGTCGTTGTTTTAGAGGCCGATTTAGGAAAATCTACCAAATCTCTTCATTTCCGCAAAGAGTATCCTGAGAGAACTGTTTCTTGTGGAATCGGCGAACAAAATATGTTACTCGTAGGAGCTGGTTTGGCTTCCTCTGGTTATATCCCCTTCGCCAGCACTTTCGCAATATTTACTGAGCGAGCATTTGAACAAATGAGAAATGGAGTTGCTAGACCAAATTTACCCGTCCATCTTTGTGGAAGTCATGGCGGCACACATACTGGAACCGACGGATCTTCTGCTCAGTCTATCGAAGATTTAGCGATCTACAGAACCTTGCCTAACGTAGTAGTAATGCACCCATGTGACGATGTAAGTACTAAAGAACTAACAAAACAACTTCCAGAATTAGGTAAGCCATCGTACATGCGAACAGCAAGAAATAAGACTCCTGTGATGTATGATGGAAGGGGAGATGAAATTAAAATCGGTAAAGGTATGATACTAAGAGAAGGTAGTGATGCTGCAATAATAGCATGTGGAGTAATGGTTTCTGAATCGATGAAGGCCGCTGAAAAATTGTCAGAAGAAGGAATATCAGTAACAGTGGTCGATATGCATACACTGAAGCCGTTGGACACAAATTTAATTCAATCTTTAGTAGAAAAATGTGGAGTCATAATTACTGCTGAAGACCACAGTGTTATCGGGGGATTGGGCGGAGCCGTTGCTGAATACTTATCTTCAAATTGCCCAGCGCCGCTCGAAAGAGTCGGCGTAAATGATAGATTTGGTGAATCTGGCCAGCCTGATGAAATGTTAAATTTACTAGGTATTTCTTCACAACACATTCAAGATGCTGTCAAAAAAGCACAATCCCGCAAATAGGGTAAAAGAGTGATTTTATGGGTAAACTATACCGTGCTTTTTTCATTATTTTTGTTTTAATTTTCTCTGTTATAGATATATCAAAATCAAGTATGGCTTCAAATTCAGAAAATCAAGAAATTGTGAATTGTAATGCCAATAGAAATGAGACTTGGACTGTTGGTTTAATTTATTGCAATGGTAATGTCAGTACAGGATATACTCTTTTCTCTCCGATATCATCTTCAACATCTTATTTGATTGATGAATATGGACGTGAGTTACATCGATGGGAGTCCCCAGGAGGTCACAGACCTGGACTTTCAGCATACTTACTAGAAGATGGCGACTTACTGAGAACTGCTAACTTGGGTAATAACCAGCCAGGTGATTTTTCTGCAGGCGGAGCAGCAGGAAAAATCGAAAGAATCTCTTGGGATGGTGAACTTGAGTGGTCATGGACATACTCTTCTCAAACATTTAGAAGTCATCATGACATAGAGCCCATGCCTAATGGTAATATTTTGGTTATTGCTTGGGAAGAAATGTCTGAACAAGAGGTTGTCCAAGCGGGCAAAGATACCTCCGGTAATTCAAGTAAAGCGGTAACCTCAACAACCTTATGGCCAGATATAGTCATAGAAGTGGAACCAATTGGTACTGACGATTATAATATAGTTTGGAAATGGAGTGCTTGGGATCATCTAATTCAGGATTACGATTCGTCGAAAGATAATTACGGAGTGGTTGGAGACCATCCAGAGTTACTTGATGTTAATTATATGGATGCTGAAGGGGGTGCTTCTGGTGGAAGAGATTGGATGCATTGCAATGGTATCGATTATAATCAATTTCTTGACCAAATCGCACTATCCTGCAAAAATATGAATGAAATTTACATCATAGACCATAGCACTACAACTTCACAAGCTGCTGGACATACTGGGGGAAATAGCGGCATGGGCGGTGATATCTTATACCGTTGGGGCAATCCTGAAGCATATCGAGCAGGAGATGAAAATGACCAGATACTTTTTGCCCAACATGATGTTCAATGGATTGAATCTGGTAGAGAAAATGCCGGAGATTTAATTGTTTACAATAATGGCAACGGAAGAGATACTCTGTATTCTTCAGTAGATATTTTCAAGCCTCCACTCGTTAATGGAAGTTATACTAAGAATCTAAGTGAACCCTTCGGACCGGTGAATACAAGTTGGTCATGGAATATCGGCACAGATATGTATGCTCCTTCAATATCTGGAGTTGAAAGACTACCCAATGGTAACACATTGGTGACATATGGTACTAGAGGTACTTTCTATGAAGTTGATTTATCGGGCGAAATTGTATGGAAATATATCAGCCCGATAAATACTGGTGACGAGATGAATCAAGGAGATTCAATTTATACAGGCAATGGCAACAAAGTTTTCAAAGTTAGAAGATATGATCCAAATTACAATGCTTTCAAAGATAAAGAAATTAATCCTGGTGATTATATTGAAACGTGGAATGACCAGTGCCCTAATGAAGAATCAATACTTTGGGATATTGATGGAGATGGATGCATTGATGATTCAGATCTTGATGGAATAAAAGATAATTTGGACAAATGCAATGGATATAATGATTCAATAGATATTGATAATGATTCAATACCCGATGGTTGCGATAATTTGATTGATTCCGATAATGATTCAATAGCAGATTCATTAGATATTTGTCAAGGCTTTGATGATAACATTGATTTCGACAATGACTCAATACCAGATGGTTGTGATAATCTAATTGATTCAGACAATGATTCAATCGCTAATTCATTGGATATTTGTGAAGGTTTTGATGACCTTAAAGATGTTGATAACGATACAATTCCCGATGGATGTGACGATTTAATTGACTCAGACAATGATACCATATCTGATGAAAATGATATTTGTTTTGGGTTTAATGATCTCATTGATTTAGATAATGATTCTATCCCAGATGGGTGTGATTCTATAATTGATTCAGACAATGATGGAATTGAAGATTCAATTGATAAATGCCAAGGAGGTAACGACTCTATAGATTCAGATTATGATGGAATTG
>PBXE01000030.1 GCA_002727485.1 Methanobacteriota archaeon
ACGGGACGATCAAATTAACTGCCGATACTGGAAGCCATATGGAACAAAATTTACCTGCAATCGGTAGCCAATTTGGTGTTAATAATGGTGAAGATGAAAGTCAAGAAAATGTAGAAAGTAATGACGGAATGAATCCGGAAAAAATGCTGCTTTATGTTGGGTTGTTTACGGGAATTTCATCGGTTGGATTGTTAATTTTGCTCGTAATTAGAAAATCTAATGATGATGGATACCAAGAAAGTGTAAATGAATCTGAATAATTTCTAATTATTCAACCTTCAATTACTGGACACATATCATCGGTGTCGTCGATAATAACTGTATTTGCCCAAAGAAATTTATTTCTTGGTAGTTCACTCTTGAGCTTACAATATATTCTAACCGTGGTTGTAGACATATTAACAATAATTCATTGTTATTGGAAGTATATCAAAGAATCGGTAAAAAATGTTATTTTTACTGTATGATGTCATAAAAATGGAAATTCTTTACCGTAAACCGGCAATATAATGTTTTATTTGTTGTTTAATTGATAAAAATAAATTAATTTTTTTTTGAACTTTTGACCGATGGGTTGAGGTTAAGATTTTGTTTGGGAGACTCATGGCGGGTGGGAGACCTTATCAAGCAATGCTGCTAGTTCTAGTATTTTTATCGGCATCTTTGTCTGGTTGTTTTGCAAATGATGATGGAGATAATTTTGCTGATGAGAGTGATTTAACTATCGCTCCAGACCCCCTTACTGCTGGTATTTTCCAAACTGTATATTTTCAAGCAGATGAAGAAATGAGAATTCTCGTCCCATATTTGATATTGCAGCCAAGTACTGGGTATGTACAAAATGGAACTGTTTTAGATTTACAAGAAGATGAAGAGGTTGAGATTATTATTCTAATTCCTCCAAGAATAGATTCGTTTGTTGTACTGGTTGGTGAACCAGGTAGGGAATATTTCCCAATTCGAGATGGTAATACCTCTTGGACAACATGGATTGATAATGGGATGAAAAGTTCCAAGGGTGTGAAAATTATCGAAAGTGAATTTGATGGGGGATTATTACAATTAACAAATAGTACGGAAACTGGGGGTTCTGTTTCGGCAAAAATTGCTTCGATAATTAGACCTATGGCTGCGGGTGTTTCTGTTGAAAACGGGGGCATGCATAGCACTGGAATAGTTAGTGGATTTGAAACATTCAACATGTTATCTGTTCTTTCAGATGAAACCACAGATCCTTTTGACACATGTGATGGGGCAAAGGGTTACTTGAATAGGTGGGCGGGGATGGGCAGTCCGGGATATGAATGCGGGGCTGATTTCCTAGTTGCTGAATTTACCGAATATGGTTATGATAACGTAGAAAGGCACCGTTTCCAATATATCGAAGGAAATCCTGAAGCATACAATATCTGCGCATACAAAGAAGGTTATGAATATCCAGATGAATGGATGGTTATTGGTGCTCACTTCGATATTGCCCCGATAATTGCACCTACTCCTGTAGACATGGGCGCTCCTAGAGGATATGGTACTCGAGTCGGAGCATATGATAACACAGTTGGAACTTCTGTAGTTCTGAATATGGCTGAGGCGATGTTTGATATCCCTACGAGAAGAGGTATTGTTTTCTGTTTATGGAGTAGTGAAGAAGGTGGGAAAAGAGGTAGTATCGCTTGGGTAGATGATATTCCTGAAGATATTACAATTTCTAACTACATCAATATCGACATGGGTGGTGTAAATTGGCCTGGAAACGGTACTCCTTCTGACAGAGTTGGGCCCGATGGTGGGGGTTCATATCCTGCAAGTCAGGAGAATTGGCCGTTTAGAGTATACATAGGCCCTGACACTGAAGAAGATGTAATCAATCAACCAAAGATGGTCTACCTAGCAGAGTGGTTGGCTGGAGATGCTTTGGGTGTTGAAGAACAGTTGGCTGTTCTAAATGGAGAGTTGAATGCTGCTTGGGCAGAAGCAGGAGAGCCTGGTATTATCATAAATGAAGCTACAACTGCTCGAAGTGACCATGCATCTTTCCAAGCAATTGATACCGTTACTGTTGGATTTGGTGGTTTAGTAGATGGGTATGATTGTTATCATCAGACATGTGACACAATTGATGAAATGTTGTACTGGATGGAGAATGATTATGCCTCTGGAATGCAGAATCTTATCAATTCTGTAGATTTAATGACTTGGTATGGTACTATGATTTTCTTGCATCTTGATCATCAACCAATCTTAAACTCTTACCTATAATTACAGTATTACCAACCAGAATAAGGATTGTTACTTTCCCATGCACGTTCAAACATATACATACCAAAAAAGTAGAGTAAAACTAAGAAAGTGATTATTAAAATTATTTTAATAATTGCTGGTAACTCGTTTTTACTCCATATTAAAAAAGAAATGTATAGTGGTATAGCGATTATTAAACTACAACAAAGAAATCCTGGTTGTCCAATTAAGATGAATATAGAATTTAAAAAAATAAATATCCATGCTATGGTGGATTCAGAAATAGGTTGTTTTAGGTGAATGTTACTACTATAATCAGATTTGTATGATTCATTGGTTTGGTGGTTATTAATTTCTTTTTGGGGAATTTGTTTCAGTTCGAAATCGTGTTGGGGTTTCTCCCACATTTCATTTAATTCTGAATCTGATGCTATTAGTCCGGTTTTTTTGTTTACCCAAACTAAATTTGAGTCGTCATTCATTGGTTTTGTGATTGGTTTGAAGTAAATAAAGAAGTTGTTTTGGTGGTTTTATTCATTTAATTGGATTTTTATTCAAGTTGCATAGATTTATTAAATGGGTTCTAGTTAACCGAATATTGTATTTACTCCGCTATACAACAGGGCACCTGGGTTCCAAAATCCGAAGAACATTCCAAAAACAGGGATTAGGAAAATAATGAATACTGTGTAAAAGGCTGGTTCACTCCAATCCTTTACTTTAAGCCCATCTAGTGGACCCCATGGTATCATATTGAAAAGACCAAGAATCAGATTTGCTGATAGCCACCAAACCCCTGCATCTATTAACATAGATTGCCAAACAATATTACCATCAATAATGTAAGTGCTGACACTTATTCCCGTGTTAAATGTTGCAGAATCAAACGCTCCTGTCAAACCTAAAATCAAAATCCACAGTGGGATTCCTACTAAAAATAATGATAAATTTGTCAATGGTCCTGCTACGGCAATATGTCCATTTTGTCTTCTAGTTACCAATCCTGCAACCATTACAGCCCCTGGTGCCATGAATAAGAAACCTAAGAAGAAGGAAATTATAACTCCAAATTGAAGGCCTTTTGGATCTGCCCTAAATTCGGCCCAGCAGCCATTCTTTTTTGCTACTATTTTATGCCCTATTTCATGAAGTAAAAATGCTGGCCCTACAGCTAATAACATTACAGGCATCGAAAGAAGAAGTGTTAACATCCACGTTTCGAGACCAAGATTTGATATTCCTGATATCCCCCTTACTGCCATAAAACCTAGTGCTAAAGTAAATGCACCGGTTGCTAATTTTAGATTAGATTTTTCAACTTCACTGAAATGCCAGATACTAGTATCTGTAGGTTTATTTGTAGTATTAAATAATGATTTTACTTTACCTAAATTTATGTTTATAGTTCCATCATTTGAAATTGTTGAATGGACTCTTGGTATTTTTTGTTTGATGTTTGTAAAGGGGTTGTCGTCGACAATGTCGGCTCTAGGGTCTCGGCCGGCCATGGTATAGTGTTTGACTCGACTTTATTGAATCCTCTTATACATGATTGATTATCACTAATTATTCGGGTGTGCTTAAATTATGTCTCAACCACGCAAAGCAATGAAATCTCTTGGTTTCCAAGGATGTTGTTTAAGGTGTGATGCGCCTGATGTTTCGGGGTTGAAAAGATGTGAAATTTGTATTTCTAACCACACTAATGTTAGGAATAGGATGGTTTCTTCTTCACCAGATGATAAATTATTTCAACATGTTAAAGAATTATTTTCTATGTTAAGTGAACCTCATAAATATGATCACGATACAATTCATAGAAATGAATTGGTTTATCAACAAGAGCTTGCTGCAAGTTTGTCTAATAAAAATGAGAAAATTGACAGCAATGATATAGAAAAATTATTTGAAAAACAAAAATCTAGTAAGAGATTATTACAAGATTTGGGAAATAAAAACCCTTGGAAAGATAATGCTCCAAGCCCAAGTATTGCTAGAATGATAGGTGAAGAAACGTGGAGTTCTGAAGAAAAATTGGATTTATTGAATTATGGATCTAGAACGATTCCAAGTAAAAATATAGAGAAAGTAGATAGAAGTGAAAGAGTAGGTGAAGATTTGATTTTATCAGACCGTATTCAAGCCAATGTAAAAAATGTTAAGGATTCTGATGAATTTGTAAGGGTGAAACAATCAGAAAGGAAAAAATGGAAAGATGTTATTGAAGATATTGATGAGATTTTAGATGATGATTGAGTTGGAATTTCTAGGAAATTTGGTTTCAGATAATTCATAAGTTATTCTTTGAGTACCCTTACCTTTTGATTTTTTACCTATAATTGAAATCTCTCCTATTTCACTTATGTTGGAAATGTGTGTTCCGGCACAAGGACATAGGTCTATTTCATTGCCTATTTGTACAATTCTTAATTCTTCGATGAACTTTGGTATTAAATCCATGTTAGTGCGTTCTGGAGGCATGATTGAATTTATTTCGTTCCTTGTTAAAATTAAATCTGTAACCTCTAATTTTTGTTCAATCATATTATTTGTTTCTAGGGTTAGTTGGTTAAGCATTTCTTCGTCGAATGATATTGGATTAAAATCAATTCTTGAATGCGTTGTGTGTATTTGATTGCCAACCGTTCTTACTCCGTTAAATAATTCATATGCTATACCTGAAACTAAATGTTGGGCTGTATGCATTCTCATATGAGCATAGCGTCTTTCCCAGTCTATTTCACCAACTATTTCATCGCCAATTTCCAACTGATGGTTTTTGTCTAATTTATGAATAATGTCATCTCGACCTCTAACTTCTCTAACTTCTAAACTACCATTGGGGCCTTCTATTACACCTTCATCCCAATTTTGTCCACCCCCTAATGGATAAAATAGGGTCCTATCTAAAACAACACCATCTTCAGAAGTTTCAGTGACTTTAGCGTGAAACTTGGTATCATATGCTGAATCTATTCCACTTTCCAAGTATAATTTAGTGGTTGACATAATTTATTCCAATACATATTTATTCAAAAATTTATGTTAATTAAATTGGTAATTTTTCTATAATTTCATTTGAAATTTCTACGTATTTATCAATATTAAGAAATTTAGGATTAGAAAAAGAATAACATTTCTTAACCTCTATCCAATTTATGTTCAATTCGGGATCTTGATCGAACCATAATTCTGTTAATTCATCATCTCTATCGATTTTAAGTAGACAATTAGTGATATTTTGATAGTTTAAGGAAGGAATTGTACCTACAAAATATTGTTTTTGAGATTCATTTACTGATATAATATATTGGTTATCATTCGAAAAATTATGTATTTTATCTCCAGGTGCCGAATACGTCCTTTCAGTTTCATCTATGATTATTTTTGAAAATATAATTTGGTTTTGGGGGCCACCTCCTATCAATTCTATACTGAAGTTTTTGTCAAAAAATAAATTTGATACTCTAGTTCGATTTAGAATGTCGACACCATTTCTTGCCGCTTTATGAGTTAGATATTTCATTAACCATTCACTTCTTAACCCGAAACCTAATTCGTTTTGTTTGAGGTATAATTTATCTTTTGAATCCAATAATTCATTCAATAAATCTTGGTTTTCTATTAAACCAGGAAAATTTGTTGGGAATCCTATTTCTTGATTTAAATCGATAATACAAACTCTAAATTTTTTAGATAATTTAATTGATGAAATTAATCCGGGTAAAGTTCCCCCTATTATGACAATATCATACATTCTCTACCCTCATATTTCAGGTTTAATATCTAGCGCAAATACTGGACATGATGGTATGCATAATCTGCAGTGTGTACAATTCTTTTCGTCTACTATTGCTAGTTTATTTTCAAGATCTAGTACGTTAACTGGACATAATGCTATACAAGCTGCACATCCAAAACATCTATCTTCATCTACCACGAAAGTATAACCTTCCTTTCTTGGCATGTACGATGGGTGAATATTCAAGTTCATGTTATCTTCTATGTTTTCAATGGAAATTATTTCAATTGCAGATTTTTTCAATTTGCGGAATAGAGAAATTTCAAATTTACATTATTCCAATTTTTGATTCTGAATCATTTTTTTTTGAATATTGGTTTTCTATAAGAAATAATATTTTATTATTTAGACATCTAAAAATTAGTTATCTTTAGACCCCTTTATTTCCATTGGAAACTTTTTCAATACTNTAGTGAAAAAATGGATAAGAAATTAAATTATAAAGTGAAAACATGCCATTGAAGATATTATAAAAATTAGTTATTTAACTTATCTNAAATTAGCAAGAAATTATTATGCNGATCAAATAAAATATTTACTCCATAGGAAACAAAGGGGTGTAGCATCAATTAAACAATACATTCTTTTCTTATGTTCACTTGGTATAGATGGTTGGCATGGTTCTTTACAATCCAGGTAGAACTTCTAATTATCCAGAAGACCCACCTGAAAAAGATTTGAGATTTCATTATNTAGGTGGTGGTAATGAAGTTGGAAATGTTGGAATAATGCTTGAAAATCCAAAGCAAAATAAATTGATTTTAGATTATGGTTTAGCACCAACACATCCACCCAAATATCCAACCGAGGCTCCTAACGTAAAAAATGCAATTATCACNCATTCTCATGTAGATCATTTGGGAATGGCTCCATGGCTTTGCTCAAATTATAATACAACTTTACATGGTACAGAATTAACATCAAAAATTTCCCATTTAATGTGGAACGATTGTTACAAAATCAGCTCAATAGAAAAATATCCTCTACCATGGGATAAGAGAGATATCGATACCGCTATGAATTCATGGAAAACACATAATTTNGAAAATCAATGGAATCAAGANGACTGGAAATTATCTTTACACAAAGCNGGTCATATTCCAGGTGCAGCTATGTTAAAAGTAGAAACCCCGGAAAAAAGAATACTTTTTACTGGAGATTTTGATACAAGAGATTCACCATTAACTTCAGGTGCAAAACCACAANATATTGACACANTATTTGTTGAGGGGACTTATGGNGGNAGANATCATCCNAATTCAGANGAAGAAACCNAAAAATTTCTTCANNAAATAGAATCTATNGTTGACAATGGTGGAACAGCNCTNATNCCTGCATTTGCAAATGGTAGAACGCAAGANATAGTTATGAAATTACACAAACACTCACCCCATTTAGATGTACATGTTGANGGTATGGGNAAAAGAATTGCAAGGATGCAAATGGAACATCCNGAAACATTAAGAGATCCAATTGCTTTACAAAAAGCATGGTCTTGGTGTAAGAAAGTCTCTAGTAAATCNGATAAGAAAAAAGCACTNGATTCAGATGTNATTGTATCGACTTCNGGAATGTTACAAGGAGGNCCCTCGATATGGTATCTAAACAGATTAAGGCACGATATGAAAAATGAAATTTTGTTTACAGGTTATCAAGCAAGAGATACTGGTGGAAGAAAACTTCAGAATGAAGGCAAGGTTGACATCTTTGGTAAAGAAACAGAAATAGGATTAAACTGGAACTCCTATTCATTTTCAACCCATGCTGGCCATAGAGAAATAGTTGATTTTGCTAAAAATTGTAATGCAAAGGAAGTTGTAATTTATCACACAGATCCAAAAGAAGCAAGACCTCACCTAGAAAGAGAATTAACAGAACTTGGAATCAAGGTATTTTGTCCTGAAAATGGAATATCATATTACTTAGATAGCTGATTTTATGTTGAAAAAATCATTACTGAAAAATTGGGCAGTAAAGCGTTTGTTACAGAATTTTTCTAGATCTGATGAAATTCACATTCAAAATCGAAAAGAAGCCGATAAAAGATTAGATTTATTGTGTAGGATGGCCATTATTCGAGCCGGGTTAGCAGGATTATTATCAGGTTTAATAGTCATATTTTTTGCTCTATTACTAAGAGATTTTGAATTCGGGGGACAAAATCAAAAAATCATTTTTGCAGTTGTTTTAGGATTAATTGGATTTATCACAACGGGAATCGAATTAGCATATTTGTATCGAGATTCTCTTGTCACCGCATCTAGGATGGCCAAAGTTATCGATTTACCAGAAGAAGAAATAGCAAAAATGGATGTTGAACATGCAATAGGACCTTGGTTGATTTATGCCGCATTAGGAGCACCCGGCTATCGGGGAACTTTATTTGGAATTGATCCATTAGAAAAGATTGGCAAATTGGGGCTCTTAATTAGAAAAGTATTGAAAAAAATAGGTTCGGCTAGTAGTTTTACATTCTTCAAAGCCATATTAAGGAGAATTTGGGTTAGAATAATCGGCAGGGTTGCTACAAGAGCATATGTTGAATTATTGGCATTACCAATATTCATTTTATTGAATATAATTGGAATGAAGCACACAATGTCAGAGATGCGCTCTAGATTAGTGGGGCATGAATTAACCCCCAAATTAATTGAACATACCTTTCCAGAAGGTTTGAAATCTATGAACCCAGGACTCAGAAAGGCAGTACTTGAAGGACTGATTGAAAGGGTCACAGCTGCAAGATATTTACATCCTAATCAAATTAGAGTTCTAGAAATATTCGGGGATGATTGGGATAAAGATGCTACGATATCAAAAACAGATCAAAGAAGGACTGATAGATTCTTAGTTGCATTATCTGCTATGTCAGGAAAAGATTCTCGAAGGTGTAAAAAACTAAACAAATNAATCACAGAAAGACTTGGAAAAGATGAGGTAAACCTGGTTAAAAATGAAGTTTACAATGCTATACACGATCTTACCCCATTTGATAGGGAATGGGCTTGATTATAACCGTTCAACCCCAGAAATCCTAACCCTGTAATATACAATTATCAATAAAATTACAATTCCCGAATAAACAAACAAAGGAATAATTTTATTTTCATCATCTACAGAATTTGAAACCTCNATATTTTGTGTTTCAATNTTATCTAAAACAGTTATTGTACCATCCATNCCAACNGNTTCGTGCGGCTCACAAAAGAAGTTGTAAACTCCNGATTGTGTATAATCGAATGTATACAAATAATCAACTTCACGTTCAGGGTCTCCACTATTGAAAACACCATTTTCTTCTACGGAGTTATGAGGTAAGAATTCCCCACCCCATAAAAATCTAACACTATCTCCTTCATTAATCGTTAATGAATCCGGATAAAACCTTAAGTTAGTACTATCTACAGTTACAGTATATTCTTTACTATCTTGTTCTTGTAAAATTATACTCCCACACATCAAGTGACTAAGGAAAATAACCAATAAAAACATTCTTTTCATGTATAGTGGTTGAAGTTCACACTTATGAAATAATGTTATTTTTCTAATTAACAAGCATCCGAAGTGATTGAATATGACGACCTTCACCCTGTGTTGATTGACGTGGCTGCTAGAAGACCTAAAAAAGATTCAAGACAACCCAGACCAAAGAAGAAGAAGCGTAGGAAGATGCGTTTATCTTTAAGGCAGAGTAAGATCAAGAAGGCAGATAGTTATACAGATTCAATCGGTTGGTCACAATCACAAACAGGTAGGGTGTTAGAAGATGCAGCCAAACCAAAAGAACCCGAAACTCTAGTTATTCAATGTGAAATGTGCGGTTGTAGATTAAAAATACCAAAACCCAAAAAACAGAGATATACAGTTAGTTGTTCATATNCTGAATGTGGGCATATAATGAAGTTCAATTGAGGATTAGTCATGCTCAAAGCCTTATATTGGCGAATTAATCTTAGTCTTAAGAAAATAAAATCTAAGCGACTTAAGAAAAAATTAGGTAAGAATGTAAAAGCAATAATTACAGAAAGCAAAAATGGAATTTTTGCTGTTGACCCGGAAGACTTAGAAGTCGGTCAAAAAATTCTTTCCGGTGGATTTGCAATAGATGAGATAAACAGATTGAAGAGTCACATAAATTCCAATTCTAATATTNTGATTATTGGAACACATATAGGATCGGTTGCAATACCGCTTTCCAATTACTGTAAATCAGTTACAGCAATAGAAGCAAATCCNAANACATTTGATTTATTGATGATAAATATTCAATTAAACAATTCTACAAACATAAAAACCCACAATGTTTTTGCTGGCGATAAGCACGAGAAAGTTGATTTTCTTTTGAACACCGTCAATTCTGGGGGCAGTAAGAGAAAACCTAAAAAATCTAATTTTTTATATGAATATGATAATCCAGAAACCATACAATTAGATTCCGTTCCACTAGATGAATATCTGGGNGATGAACAATTTGACCTAATTCTAATCGATATTGAAGGCTCAGAATATTTTGCTATGAAAGGAATGAAAGAAATCCTATCNAATTGTAAAACACTAGTTGTAGAATTTNTACCNCATCATTTGAAAAATGTAGCTGGTATTAGCGTTGAACAATTTGTTTCAGTCTTACCTAAACATTTCAAAAAANTCCATCTCCCAAATAATAATCAAACTCATGAATTTTCCAAAACATCAGAAGTTTTACAAAAACTCTACGACTCAAATTTAGGCGAGGATGGAATTATTTTTACTTCTAAATAATATATTGTTGAAAAATAACGGCTCAAGATTATAGCAAACCACCCTTCCACATCAATTATGGCTAAGCCCCAAAGAAAACGCCTTTTGTTAATTAAAGGCTCATTTGAACACTTTGGTGGTGGTGAAAGAGATTTAATCAACAATCTATCAGCATGGTCCAAATTTTTTGAGATTACTGTAGCAACACTTCATCCTAATGAGGAATTAATAGATAAATTAGATGAAATGGACATACCTTTATTTTCCCCGATAAAAAATTGGTCATACTCTAGAGGNGTTTTCTCTGAAATTTTTGCATTGTCTAGTAAGAGGGCATCAAGATCTTGGTACTCAATGCTTTCTTTAACTAAACAAGGACCAGGCCTNAATACATTATTTTCGAATATTGANGCAGTGAACATTACAACAGGAATGGCNTCTCTAGAAATACTCCCATTTATCCCGAAAGGAATCCCCATTCACACATATATGCACGAACCAAATCGGGGTTTACATAGTAATGATCTACATTTTGATATAGATGGCACCCCCAAACAAAATCTTAAATTTACAAATTTTCTATTATCTAAACAAAGGAAAATTGATGAAAANTTAGTCCGTTTAGCTAATAAAAGAGGCCCNATAAGTGGCAACTCAAAAAANACTTCAAANANNATNAANCAAGTTTATGATATAGAATCAGAATTTCTTTACCCAAGTATAAATTTAGATCTATGGCCCATAGAACCAACCAATGATGAGAATTGGGATGAAGTAAAAGACAAATTCAATTTATTAGAAAATAAATATGTAATTACCATAGGACATGCAATTTATGCAAAGGGCTTATGGAAAACAATTGAAAAACTGAAAGATTCTAATTTAGAATTGGTCCAAATAGGCGGTGGAGTGACAAAAAAACACCACGAACACGCAGAAAAAAACAATGTAAAATTAAAACCCCTCCCCCGAGTTCCTCAACATACAATTAGGGCTTTAATGAGAAATGCTAGGGCTTTAATCAGTAATGCAATAAACGAACCATTTGGACTAACTCCACCCGAATCATATTTTGTCGATTGCCCGGTNATCGTCTCTAATCAAGGTGGTTTTCGAGAAACTGTTGTAGATGGGGTGACAGGAAGACTACTCGATGATGNTGATGATTGGATTGGAGCAATAGANCAGGGACACAAAAATCGNAAAAAATGGTCTGAGGCAGGCAGAAATCATGTTGNAACAATCGACCTATCTCCCGATACACAGGCAAGAAAGGTTTTCGAATTATTATCACGANATTTTGAAGAAGAATAATCAAAAAATCAATTCTATCATTCTTTTTAATCCTGCAATTATTAAAACAACAACTAATATTTTCTTAACAGAATGTTCATTTGCAATTTTAGAACCATAATATGAACCTATTAGTCCACCTAATAGNACAGACCCAATAAAATATGGAATTATTTCTAAATCAATATCCAAGTTTCCAGCGAAGGTAGAACCCATAAGACCAGATAAAGAATTTACCCAAATAAAAAGCGCCGATGTTGCTGCTGCTGTTTTGGGGGTGGCCCACCCCTTCAAAAGCAAAATTGGAGAAAGAAAAATGCCACCACCAACACCTATCATTCCACTAAAAAAACCAATTCCCCCACCCCAAGGTAATGCCTTTTTGAAATTCAAATCACCCTCTTTTATGCTCTTATATTGGTTCTTATCCATTAATTTCCAAGCTGCCCATAATAATACTAAAGATAACAAAATGTCGTAATAAAAATCGTCAAGCGATATATACCCACCAATAAATGCCATCGGAATACTCGCTACAATGAAAGGTAGAGTTGTCTTTAGATTATGAAAACCCGCTTTTTGATAATAAACAAAAGCGATACCAGCAACAAAGACATTCAAAACCCACGCATGTTGTTTCAACCAATCACTTTCTAACATACCATATGATGTTAGAGAAAGTACTGCTAGGTATCCTGAAGCACCACCATGTCCTACACTAGAATACAGTACAGCAATAAAAAAAAGTCCGAATAATAAAAAAACGAACTCAAACATCATAACAACCGATAAAATCTCCCATAACATGAAAGTAAATCTTGTTTTAGGACTTTCATGGGCAGCGAGACCCCATATTTTATCCCAATAGATGAGGCGGTTGAGATTTCAAAAACCCGCAAAATAAATGTTCCAACTGAAACAATATCTATCGACAAAGCGTATAGAAGGATATTATCAGAATCACTTCAATCATTAACCAACGATCCCCCTTTTGATAATTCTGCAATGGATGGATTTGCTGCAATTTATTCTGAAACCAAAAACCCCCCGAAAACATTCAAGATTTCAAACACCGTAGAGGCAGGAAATAAATTTGATAACTCTATCAATCCGGGTGAAGCAATTAGAATAATGACAGGTGCACCAATACCTAAAGGGGCAGACTCAATAATTCCAATAGAGTTATGTGAACTGGATGAAGCAAACCAAACCGTAACGTTCATTCAAGAATCTAAACCACATTTTATTCGTAAAAAGGGAGAAAATTTTGCCTTAAATGAAATACTTTTATCGAAAGGGACATATTTATCTCCAGAAAAANTTTCACTTTGTGCTGCAATGGGACATNGTGATGTAGAAGTGTTCAAACCGCTTAAAGTTGCAGTAATCCCAACAGGAGATGAATTGAAACTACCCGGAGAGGAATTAGAAAANGGGCAAATTTTCGAATCCAATACATTCGGCATTTCAAGCCTCATATCTTGGCTCGGGCATGAACCTATTCGTTATTCATCAGTTGTTGATAACATCGATGAATTAAGAAAAACCCTTAACCATGCCGCAGAAAATTGTGATGTTATAATTACATCAGGAGGGGTATCTATGGGCGAAAGAGACTTTGTTCGAAAGATAATGGAACAAGAAGGAATAATTGATTTTTGGAGAATTAAAGTACGTCCTGGATCCCCTCCTTTATTCGGTTCATGGTCTAATACCCCGATTTTTGGGTTGCCAGGAAATCCGGTTAGCAGTCATGTTGTTTTTCGTATTCTCTGCGCCCCATGGTTTAGATCCTTAACCTATTCATCCAAGCCAATTGAAAATAAGATAAGAGTAAAACTTGGTGAAGACATAAAAACCGTATCAGGGTTTTTAACATTAAGAAGAGTAAATCTGTTCGAATTTGAANACGAAATAATTGCAACAACAAAACATCACCAGGGCTCTGGGAATATTGCAAGTATTGCTCTAGGTGAAGCATTGACGCTGTTAGGGGAAAATCATTCAGGTAAGAAAGATGAATATTGTGACGTTATAATTCTTTGAGGGATAATTGTGGAGATAACTATTGATGGTGACACAACATTATTAGATACACTATCGATAAATTTCAAACAAACTAGTAAAAATAAACTAAGAAAAATGTTAACAGAAGGCCGAATTTCAGTAAATGGTAAAATTGAACATAAAGCTAAGAGAGAATTAATCAATGGCGACATAGTCAAAATCTTAGATAAATTAACCAGTAAAGAATTAACCCCACCCCCTAAACAAAAAGCGAAAAATTTAGACATAATTTTCGAGGATGAAGATATTTTGATTGTAGAAAAACCCGCCGGACTTCTNTCGGTCGCCACAAATAAAATGGAATCTGATACACTTCATTCAAGATGTGTTGATTATGTAAAATCAAAANATCATTCTAATTGGTGTTTTATTGTACACAGGCTTGATAGAGAAACATCTGGGATAATGGTTTTTGCATTGTCTAAACAAAATAAAGAATATTTACAGGAGCAATTTGCTGAAAGAAGTGTTTACAGAATTTATTTTGCTCTAGTTGAGGGCAAGTTACCGCAAAAATCAGGAACTCAAATCGAATGGTTATTTGAAGATAAAAACCTAAGGGTGAAGAAAGTAAAAGCAAATTCAAAATCCTCTAAAGAGGCAATAACTCATTGGGAAGTAATTAGGGAGAATTCCACAACATCATTAGTTAGAATTCTCATTGATACCGGAAGAAGACATCAGATTAGAATGGCTATGAAATCATTGGGAACACCTGTTGTGGGGGATGATCTACACGGCGCACAAACAGATCCAATGGGCAGGATTTGTTTACACGCATCTTCACTAGAATTTCTCCATCCACAAACNGATGAGCCGGTTAGGTTTGAAACGAAAGTTCCATTCAACTGAAAAGCACTCATTTAGGATTTAACCATCAATTCAAATAGAGGACTTATTGAACCCTCGACATCCAATAGGGGTTGTTATGCCTAAACAAGAAGAACACGGTTGGATTTCAGTTCGTGGGGCAAGGACTCATAATCTGAAAAATATAGATGTTGAATTACCTAGAGGTAAATTCGTAGTCATCTCTGGAGTTTCAGGTTCGGGAAAATCATCACTCGCTTTTGATACTCTTTATGCTGAAGGACAGAGGAGATATGTGGAAAGCCTTTCTTCATATGCAAGACAATTTATTGGACAGATGAAGAAGGCAGATTGCGATGGCATTGAGGGATTATCNCCCGCCATTTCTATCGATCAAAAGCAAGGTAGTCATAACCCTAGGTCAACAGTTGCAACAGTTACAGAAATCCAAGATTATCTAAGATTATTATGGGCTAGAATTGGTAAACCACACTGNCCAACATGNGGGAGAGAAGTTGCAAGGCGTTCAGTTCAAGAGATTGTTGACGATATATTATGGAATTTAGAAGGGCACGTAATTTCTGCATGGTCTCCGATTATTAGAGCAAGAAAAGGAACTCATCAAGACCTGTTTAAACAACTCGTTGAACAAGGATATTTGTCTGGAAAAGTCAATGGTCATGAGGCCAATTTCGAATCACCCCCTATTTTAGATAAGAATTTTAGGCACGATATCGATGTTAGAATTGACAGGTTCAAATGCACTCATAAAAANAGACAAAGACTTACTGAAGCCACTCANAATGCATTAAAACTCGGTGGAGGAACAATTGCTATTGAAAGTCTAAAAATTCCAGATGAAACAATTGAAGTTGCTAAAGGTAGCAAATCAAAACAAACAAAACAAGGAGAGATTATTACTTGGTCAGAAGATTTTGCTTGCCCAGACCANGGCGCATTNATGCCAGAACTTTCTCCTAGAGTTTTCTCATTCAATTCACCANTAGGNGCTTGNAGTTCATGCCAAGGTCTAGGAGTTCAAAGACAATTCAATATTGATTTAATTATCGATCAAAAATTAAGCGTGTCAAATAATTGTGTAAATCCATGGCGCCGATCAATGTCCCCTTCATGGTATCGAAAACTAATGGAAGCAACTTGTCAGCATTATGGCATTTCAACTACATTGCCATTTGAATTACTCAACGAAGATGAGAAAGATATACTTCTATATGGCTCTGGGTCAACCATAATTCATTATGAATTTACTTCTGAAAAAGGTTCTCAGTATAAGTACAACAAACCATGGGAGGGAATAATTCCAAGATTAGAAAAGACATACATTGAGACCACTTCAAACAGAACTAGAAGTAGATTAATCAATTGTATGACCGATTTACCTTGTAATGATTGTAATGGCGAGAAACTCAATGCAGCAGCGAGGTATGTCACAGTTGGCGGAATTAGATTGCCAGAAATATCCTCATGTTCAATTTATGAATCGCTTGATTTAGTAAAATCATGGAGGCCTGAAACCACAGTTGGTCCACCCGAAGAATTTGCTGACCAGTTAGAAGTATTGGATGANAAGAGCCTCTTTATTGGCAATGAAATCCTTAAGGAAATAGAAAACCGTCTTGATTTTCTTAACAGCGTTGGATTAGATTATNTNACACTTGACCGTAAAGCAAACACACTATCAGGTGGCGAAAGCCAAAGAATACGACTTGCTACGCAAATTGGCAGTCGCTTAACAGGGGTAATGTATGTCCTCGATGAACCATCTATTGGACTTCATCAAAGAGATAACTCAAGATTATTACAGACTCTTAGAGAACTTAGCGACCTAGGAAACACACTAATCGTCGTTGAACACGATGAAGATACAATTCGTCAAGCGGATTGGTTGTGCGATCTTGGCCCAGGCGCAGGTCTTGAGGGAGGCACAATAGTTGCTAACGGCCCTCCTAATGAAGTGATGGGTGCCCCCGATTCAATAACTGGAGCATACTTAAGTGGAAAAAAGGAGATTAAAGTCCCNCAAAAAAGGAAAAAACCAACAAGTAAGAANATNAAAATTAAAGGGGCNGCNCATAATAANCTNCANTCNGTAAATGTCGAATTTCCATTNGGTTGTATGACTGCCGTTTGTGGAGTTTCAGGTTCNGGNAANTCCTCTTTAATTTCAGGTATATTAGCGCCCCATCTTCAAAGGACTCTACACAACGCAGACACAACCCCTGGTAAACATACATCAATTACAGGCTTGGACGATATTGACAAATCAATTATTATTGACCAATCTCCAATAGGGAGAACCCCTAGATCAAATCCGGCTACTTACACCAAAGTATTCGATGAAATTCGTAAATTATTTTCACAGACCACACTATCAAAAGAGAGAGGGTACACTCCTGGCCATTTTAGTTTCAATGTTAAAGGTGGTAGATGTGAAGCTTGTAGTGGAGCGGGCTCGATTAAGTTGGAAATGAATTTCTTACCTGATGTTTGGATGACTTGTGATGTTTGTTCCGGTAAGCGGTATACTAGGGAATGCTTGGAAGTAACATGGAAAGGCAAGAATATCCACGATATTCTAGAAATGCCGATTAGCCAAGCGGTAAAATTCTTTGAAAACCATAAGAAGATCCATCGAATTCTAGATACTCTAAGAGCCGTAGGGCTAGGATATGTTAGACTTGGCCAACCAGCAACAACACTATCTGGGGGTGAGGCCCAAAGAGTTAAACTGGCAAGCGAACTTAGAAGGCCACCAACAAAACACACCGTTTACATTTTAGATGAACCAACCACAGGTCTTGCTTTGTCAGATGTTCAAATGTTGATAGATGTATTATTGGAGTTAAGGGCAAAAGGTCACACTGTAATTGTTATTGAACATCATTTAGATGTAATCAAATCTTGTGATTGGGTAATTGATTTGGGCCCTGAAGGGGGCGAAAGAGGGGGCTCTTTGGTTGCAAAAGGCACACCGGAAGATGTTGCAGCCAATAAAAACAGTTTCACAGGACAATATTTAGCCGAATTACTTTGACAAATCTTCCGTATTGTTCAAAGAGCGTATCCAACGCCACAGTATCATACCNGTAGGGGGGCGNCCATAATGAACATCACAAGAGTCGAAGTTACTCCCAAAGAAGGAGAAGGTCTACGAGATGTACGAGGTGATGTTGTTAGAAGACAATTATTGGCTGATCATAACATCAAGGTTGGTAATGTTAAGAGCATAGTCGGGTTTTTGATATCGTCATCAATATCTCCGGAAGAAATAGGNAATAGGGCCGATGATTTATTNGCCGANCCAATNATTGAACATTCATGTACCAACGAATTATTCATNGCTAATTCTGAATTATTCAATNCNNCACCAGATGCAGTAATATCTGTAGGATTCAAACCAGGCGTCACAGATAATCCCGGNGCAGCCGCTTTAGATGGATTTAGGACATTATTCCCAAATACCAGCGCNGAATCAAAAATTTCTACTTACATTACATATGTATTTTATGATTTACCAAATAACATATCGATTGATTGGCTGTCAGGAACCTTACACAACCCACTTATACAGAGAGCCATTTCTTCTAACAAAGAGGATTGTTCAAAGTCAAATTGGCCTGAAATTCAATATTCTCCAAAACCCGAACAAGTATTTGAAAATCCTAAACATATTTCTTTAGAAATTAGTGATAATGATCTAATTGAATTATCAGAAAAAGGCTTACTTGCACTTAATTTAGAGGAGATGAAAACCATTCAATCCCATTATCGAGATGAAAAAATCAGAGAATCTCGACAAGCGGTCGGAATTGTAACAGATTCACCTACAGATGTTGAGTTGGAATGCTTAGCACAAACTTGGAGTGAACACTGCAAGCACAAAATTTTCGCNTCAAAGATTCACCATATCGATAAAGAAACAGGCGAGGATACCACAGTCGACTCAATTTTCAAAACTCACATTATGAAACCAACCCATGATATGCANAAAGATACCGATTGGCTTCTTTCAGTATTCCATGACAATTCTGGAGTAATAGCATGGGATGATGAATGGAGTATTTGTATGAAAGCAGAGACTCATAACTCCCCATCTGCTTTAGATCCATACGGAGGGGCTATGACTGGTATAGTCGGTGTAAACCGAGATATACTTGGCACAGGATTAGGAGCACGCCCGATTGCAAATACGGACGTATTCTGTTTTGGTCCTCCAAATTGGCAAGGAGATTTACCAGAAAATCTATTCCACCCTTCTCGAGTTCTACGCGGAGTACATGCAGGTGTTAGAGTAGGTGGGAATGAATCAGGTATACCAACAATCAATGGTGCAATTGTATTTGATGATAGGTATATTGGAAAACCGCTAGTTTATTGTGGCACCGTCGGAATAATGCCTAGAAGACTCCCAGATGGACGTGAATCACATATCAAGACGCCGACGGCTGGAGATGTTGTTTACATGGTTGGAGGCAGGGTAGGATATGATGGAATTCACGGTGCAACTTTCTCATCACTTGAATTAACTGAAGAATCACCNTCAAGTGCTGTTCAAATCGGAGACCCAATNACNCAGAAAAAAATGCTTGATATGGTATTAGAGGCTAGAGATCTAGGTTTGATTACATGCATTACAGATAATGGTGCTGGNGGCCTATCTTCTTCTATTGGCGAGATGGCAGAATATACTAATGGATGCGAGATAGATTTAGCAAAAGTCCCTTTGAAACAACCGGGATTGTCAGCATGGGAAATCTTAGTGTCTGAAAGCCAAGAAAGAATGACCATTGCCGTTAGTCAAAAAGATGTTGAACAATTCGAAGCACTTGCTAAATTACATGAAGTTGAAGCAACTGCNGTAGCATCATTTACTTCATCAGGAAACTTCCATGTAAAGTATAATGAAGATACAGTCGCATTTTTACCCATAGAATTCCTACATGACGGTGTTCCCCAATTACAATTAGAATCAGAATGGAATCCCCCTCAATTAACTCCATTCTCACCTCCAGAAAATGCAAATCACGGCGAAATATTACTCAAGATGTTAGCAAGGCCAAATATTGCAAGCAAGGAAACTTGGGTTAGACAATACGATCACGAAGTTATTGCCCAAACCGCAGTCAAACCATTTGTTGGAGTGGAAAGAGACGGCCCCGGAGACGCGGGACTAATCGCTCCAATTCATGGAAGCACACATGGAATAGTAGTTTCTTGCGGNATTAACCCTAGATATTCTGATATCGATGCAGGGGCAATGGCAGCAGCTTCTATTGATGAAGCAGTAAGAAATGCAGTTTGTGTTGGAGTCGATATCGATAAAATAGCAGGATTAGATAATTTTTGTTGGCCAGACCCCATNGAGTCCGAAAAAACCCCAGATGGTAAATTCAAATTAGCACAATTAGTTCGTGCAAACCGAGAATTAGAGAGGGTTTGCCGAGCATATAGNTTGCCTTGTGTCAGCGGAAAAGACTCGATGAAGAATGATTATGGNAAAGGAGAAAATAAAATTTCAATCCCCCCCACNCTCCTCTTTTCNCTATTTGGTGATCACCCAGATGTTAGGATGACCGCAACAAGTGACCTAAAAGACGCAGGAGAAAAATTGTACTTAGTCGGCGAATCTATGGATGAGTTAGGTGCTTCAGAGATATCATTTATGTTCAGAGATGAAAACCCATCTATGGGGATAGGCGGCAATGTTCCATCTTTACCAAACCCGGAAAATAATCTAAACACATACAGAACCCTATCGAGAACTATTAGACAAGGTCTCGTACAAACATCACATGATTGCTCAGAAGGAGGAGTCGGCGTTGCTATTGCAGAGATGTGCATAGGTGGCAGAATTGGTGCCACAATAGACCTTGATGGGACTGGAGATAACAGCCTATGGGCAAGGTTATGGGGTGAAAGTCTAGGCAGATTCATCATTGGAGTAAAACCAGAAAACGAAGAAAGATGGCTNAAAGAAATGTCAGGNCATAAAGTGACATATCTAGGTAAGACAGAACAACAAAACAATCTAATTATTTCAGACGGATTTGATGAAATAATCAATTTAGATGTAGAAGATTTAGTTTCATCATGGCAAAAGACACTAGATATGACAGGNGGTGCACAATGATGTACGTTCCNAAAGTAGCAGTATTATTTGGTTTTGGGATTAATTGNGACCATGAAACAGCAGCNGTATTTGAGCTAGTTGGAGCNCACTCNGAAAGAATACATCTGAACAAATTCATTAATAGAGAAGCCGACTTATCTAACTATGATATTTTAGCCGTCCCTGGNGGGTTTTCNTTTGGAGACCACCTCGGTAGTGGTAGATTGATGGGCAATAGAATGCGNTTCGCTCTACGTGATGAATTACACAAATTTGTCGCAGATGGTAAGCCGATAATTGGTATTTGTAATGGATTCCAAGTTTTAGTCAAAACCGGTTTATTACCCGGCCCGAGTGCCCCGGCAACATTACCNGACTTTCAACAAAGAGCTAGCCTAACATTAAACGATTCAGGAAGATATGAAGATAGATGGGTTACATTAGAGTTTGACCCTGAAAGCCCATGTATATGGACATCAGGAATGACTAGAATAGACTGCCCTGTTAGACACGGTGAAGGCAAATTTGTAATGCCGGAGATAACAGATTTTGACAGATTAGCAGCAAATAATCAACTAACAGTTCGATATGTCGATCCTAAAACAGAAACCGGTAAAGGAATTACCGACGAGCCATTACCGTTCCCAGTCTCACCGAATGGGAGTATGAGAAACATTGCAGGAGTTTGCGATTCTACAGGATTAGTATTTGGATTAATGCCNCATCCAGANGCNGTTTATGCAAAATGGCTCCATCCTCACCACACAAGAGGAAATGCCCCCGGACCAGAAAAAAGTGACTCGTTGGGTGAATGGGAAGGCGAAGGGCTACAGATTTTCCGCAATGCAGTTGAATATATCCAAAACAATAGGTGAGCATGTCACAAATCAACAGAATTTCACATATTGATTCATTACGTGGATTAGCAGTTTTACTAATGGTTATGGTTCATGCTGCAGCAACCTGGAATCCTCTTCAAGGCGATCAATACTCGTTGTTGGCATATACAATATCTGGCTTAGGAGGTTTAGCAGCACCACTATTCGTGACATTATTTGGGTGGGGAATGTATAGGAGTAAAATCAATTTAAATGAGAGGATTTTTTACTGTCTAGTATTGATTATTTCTCAAATAGTTGTTAACTTATCTTCTCCACACTTGTTCAATACATTAACTCCTGGCGTTCTTTCTTTGATGGCTATATTGACTTTGATAACACCGCTCATCAACAAATTAGTAGCGCAGTATCAAGGGAAATCGATTTTAGTAATACTTAGCATNTCTTTTACACTTCAGTTAGCATTCCCAGAAATTCAAGGTACNGGGCAGTGGAACGATAGAGTATCAACAGATGGAATAAATACAATTATCTCTCATTTATTGNTTACAGGCACATATCCTATNTTTCCNTGGTTTATATTTGCATTATTCGGTGCNNTNATTTCNTCNATNTATGAGGAAAATGATACTTTAGGAAGTAAGTCAANCAAGTATANTAGCCATTATTTTAGGAGNATTGTTCTGTTTAACCACATTCCTAATTGCACAATTCAATGGAGACCTCTGGGCACATCCTAGTTCGGATGCATACCTTACCTTTTTTCCAGCAAATCCTCCATTTATCATAGCAGGAATTACCGGAGTAATGATTCTCTGGATCATCATAAAGAAATTAGAGTTAACCATACTTTCAGGCGCTGGAAGAATGTCATTAACGATATATATCGTTCATTTCATTCCTCTTTCACTTATGCATGAATACGAATCAAATTATAATTGGACCCTAGAGGTGTCAGCATTAATTGTAGCAGTTTACACTCTTTCATGGATACCAATTTCGGCCCTTTGGATGCGTTACTATCCAAGGGCGAAATTGGAATCTTTAATCAAAGGATTACGTAAATCACTCTTCAGCTGAAGTAGATGCTTTGGTATCCATTGTTGCAGCATACCAAACCATCAAACCGAAAGCAGTCTTGTTGACAACGTCAGCGATGTTGTAAAGGATGTTTAATCCATCAGTTCCACCGTCGCCTTGTCCAAGAACAAACCCAACAGGATAGATTGCCCATCCGACAGTTAGGATCAAAGCCATAGCCTTGAATGCAAATTGTGTACCCTCGCTGGTCTCTCCAACTTTCTCCTTTGCTTCTCCAGCCCAGATTTCGTACATGATGTAAATCCATGCTAGCATACCAACGATAAATAGAGGCCATGTTAGACTGTCAGCCATTTCTCCAGATTCAGCTAAGAATCCAGTGATTAGCATAACTAGTGAAGCAACCAATAGTCTCCAGAATAGGGCCGCAGTAGCGACACCAACAGCGGCAAGAATTAGGTAGAATTCAGAAACTTGCAATGGAACGGTAATCAACCAGTCGATGTATCGTAGAACTAGTGGGGAGTCGCCGACACCGGTTGTGCCGTCAGCAGCAACTGCAGCGTAGGAGTTTGCCCAGTGTGTGCGCATGTATGTATAGTGGTACCATGCAACACCAGTAACTAGTGCAGCAACAGTCATTGAAGTCTTCCACTTAGCAGCAACATTATTTCTTTCAAGAATGAAGAAGACAGTTGATGCAAGCATCATTGC
>PBXE01000011.1 GCA_002727485.1 Methanobacteriota archaeon
TCAATTAGAGGATCATGAAGCGGGAATTGCATGGTATAACAGAATGAATGCTGAATGTTTGGAGTGATAAAATGACATCGCTCGAATTGGCTGGGCTCTTGTTTCAAAAAGTAGATTCTGGTTCTGTATTTATTGGAGAGGACAAAGGTGGATGGATTTATGCCGGCCAAAGACCTAGGCATGAAGTCCAATTGCCTGAATTTTATATCATGGAGTCCCAATTAACTGATGAGGACCTACTTGAAATTTCGAAAAATATTGATATTGATGTCGATTCGAATAGATGGGATGGAGAAAAGTTGAATACTTTACTAGATTACCTGACTTCTCAATTTCAAGAAAGTAACTGCTTGATTGATGAAAAAAATAACTGGGAAATTAGATGCCCCAGCCAAGGAGAATGGTACGCATCTTTGCAAAATAAAAAAATCACCATCTCAACTAAGACTCGCGAATTATTATCCGATGGAACCTCATCCAACCATAGAGGTGCAATGATGGATGGGCGTCCAAGGAAATTCGAGGGTTTTGGACCTATGCAATATCACAAAGCATCAGTAGAAGTTCACCCTTCTAAGATAGATATCACTGCACTGTCTAGCATCCCAATGGATAGGATGAATGATGGAGTTTTAGTAAGACTCGTCATATCTCCTATTCGTCAAGGAGAGATAGTAAAAGTGCCTCAAAATGCTGACTTCTTATCGAATATTAAAGTAGAAGTTTTTTGGACCTTCGTTCTGGGAATTATTCCTTCTTTCGCCATACCAATATTTCGTGGAATGGGGTCGTATGCTACAGATGGATGGGTAAACTTACTATTCGGAGGATTGTGTGTTGGTTTCGTATCAGGTGCTTTCTGGCGCCCAAGAAGACCAACCATAATGTTCGANCAAGGAGAAAGAATCACAGAGACTCTTCAGTAGCTAAAGTTTCCCAGTAGGAATCTTGTCTTATCGCATCTGCAGCACATATTGCTGCCATATTGACAATATGTCTTACTCCATCTTGCCTTGCAACCAATTGTACTGGTTTATCCATTCCTTCCAAAATAGGTCCTGTCATCTCGGCTCCGCCTAACTCTTCTAGAAGTTTGTAAGCAATATTGGCTGCAGCTAAGTTGGGTAATACCAATACATTTGCTGGACCTTCAAAGTTCATGAATGGGTATTCCTCTTGAACAGTGGGATTCAACGCGGTATCAGCTTGCATTGGTCCATCAATTTTCAAAGTTGGATCTATCTCTCTAGCAATTAATATAGCATCTTCGATTCTATCTGAACGCTGGGCTCTAGTACTGCCAAAATTAGAGAATGATAACATTGCTACTTTAGGATCTATTCCAAATCTACGTGCAATTTTTGACGTCTGAACAGCTATCTCAGCAAGCGTAGGGCTATCTGGATATACGTTGACGGTCGCATCCGCTAAGAAAATCGTTCGGCCATTGACATTTACCATGTAACATCCAATTACACAATGAGCAGAGGAGTCAGAACCAATTACCTCAATAGTAGGGCGAAGCACATCTGCATAATTACGACTTACGCCCCCAACAAAACCATCAGCATCTCCGGATGCTACCATTTGACTNGCAAAATAAGGTCGACTTTTTAGCAACCTTTCAGCATCCTCTAATGTCATTCCCTTTCTTTGACGGCGTTTGAATAATGNCGGAGCATATGTTAATTTCCTCCTCTCATCATATCGAGGGTCAAATACCTGATATTCGAAATGTAAGCCTAATTCTTCAACTAATTCATCGATTCTTTCTTTCGAACCCAATAGAATAGGTGTACATATTTTTTGATCAACTAACTGTGCTGCGGCTCTCAAAACTTTTTCATTATCGCCTTCCGGGAAGACTATTCGTTTTCCTCTTCTTCTAACTTGATTTATTATGTGACGCATGATGGAGTAAGATTGNCCCANACGCCCTTCCAATTTNTCACGATATTTTTCAACGGAAAAATCTTCAGCATTTATTCTAGCAACTCCCTCATCAACAGCGGCTTTAGCAACTGCTGAGGCTTCCCAAATCAATACCCTTCTGTCAAAAGGTTTAGGAATTATATATTCTGGACCGAATTGCATCATTACGCCATCATAAGCTGCTGAAATATAGTCAGGTACTGGTTCCTTTGCTAGTTCGGCAAGTGACAATGTTGCAGCCATTTTCATATTTTGAGTAATGTCTCTGGCTCTAACATCAAGTGCTCCTCTAAAGATATAAGGAAAACCTAAGACATTGTTTACTTGATTAGGATAGTCTGACCTACCAGTTGCTATAATTGCATCATCTCGAACCTCTAAAATCTCCTCGGGCATAATCTCTGGCGTAGGGTTTGCTAAAGCGAAAATAATCGGCTTTTTAGCCATACTAGCAACCATTTCCTTGCTCACTAAGCCGCCCTTAGAAAGTCCAAGAAGAACATCTGCTCCAACTAAAGAATCAACTAATTCACCCTCTTCAATATCATGAGCAAAGGCTTCTTTGAATTCGTTTAACTCACCTGCTTCAAGCCGTTTCTTAGTAACAATTCCTTTACTGTCAACCATCAGAATATTTGTCCGTTCAACACCCAATGCAACATAATGATTAGCACAAGCAATCGCTGACGCCCCCGCTCCAATTACTACAACTTTGATTTCACTTAGTTTCTTTTCTTGCAACTCTACAGCATTCAATAATGCTGCACCTGAGATTATTGCAGTTCCATGCTGATCATCATGCATCACAGGAATATCTGTTTGCTGTGCTATCCTTTTTTCAATTTCAAAACATTCCGGTGCCTTGATATCTTCTAGATTAATTCCTCCGAAGGTTTTCGAAATATTAACTACTGTACTAATGAATTCTTCTGGGTCCTCGGTGTCAACCTCAATGTCAAATACATCAATGTCTGCGAATGTCTTCAGTAATAGCCCCTTCCCCTCCATAACCGGTTTACTGGCCAAAGGTCCAATATTTCCGAGCCCCAGTACTGCGGTTCCATTAGAAATTACTGCTACCAAATTAGCTTTCGAGGTGTAACGATAGGCTGCTTCAGGACTATCAGCGATTTCTAAGCAAGGATAAGCAACGCCTGGCGAATATGCCAGACTTAGTTCATAGGCTGTCGCGTGCGGTTTGGTTGGTACAACTTTTATCTTACCATGTGGCAAAGATTCATGATAATCCAGTGATTCTTTTTTCAAAAGCCTCTCACGTTTTTCCTCAACCACTCTAGCACCATCTCGGTGGCAGCGCGTATCATGTTTGAGTGTTTGGTGTATCTCATTAGAAAACAACTGATTATATGACCTTCCTTGGAGGCTCAGATGATGAATTGGCTCGTGCATTTGGATGATATATTAGCGCACGAATTAGGGCCGCGTTCAAATAGTGTAAGAAACGCCAGCATATTAATGAAATCTGAGATTAGTGCCAAATCATTCGGTTTGAAACGAAAAAAATCTCTTTTTTTGGTCAACTTAATGCTAATTTCTTTAATGTCTCCATTGCTCATTGCTTCCCCTGTTTCAGCACACCAAACCGAAGATGATGTGATTTGGGAAAAGCAGGGAAGCAACGATACTGGATGGGTTCAATTAGATGCTGTTGGAGGTGACCCTTCAATTGGCTTACAGGCAAGTGCAAATTGGGAATTAGAATTCGCCCCCGGTGCTGAAATTTCTAACTTGACTATGGAAATTAGAGTAGATGGTAGTAATAATTTGATGATTGAAGAGCCGGTCATAACAGCATCGGACATTGGAATCAATCTTTTCGATTGGTCTGGATTAGGCATGTTAGGTTCAAGTGATTCATTCGATGGGTTAAATCCACATTCCGGCAGATTATCACCCAATAGTGAGGCTGGTGCATCTTGGACTTTGCCTGCTGGTGCTGAAATAACTGAATTGATTGTTGAAGCCCTAGCACCTGTTGATCCTGCAGTATCTTTTGAACCTGTAAATTTAGAAATTGCCGATTATGCTATTCATTTCGTTGATGGGCGATTATATCTAGCAGTTTCTAATTCCTTATTGATTATTGATTATAATAACAATCCAAAAATCATTGATATAATCGAATTTCAGGATTCTGGAGACATCACCGATATCGAAATAGATGCCACTAATTTAGCACTTCACGTATTAACAAGCGATGATTTCTTCCATGCAATATCACTTATTGATACCTCAGAAGTAACACCTTTACCGGATATTATATCTTCTTCGGTTGACCCAATTGCTGAAACTGTTCAATATGACCAATTTTATATTGCTAGTGATGGAAATGTTTACGCATCAAATCAAGATAGAATTTCAGTGTTTAACGGCGCTGCATGGACAGACGCTTATACTAAATCTACTGCTGGAAAGGCGTTAGATATCATCGAGGCTGGCAATGTACTATACTTCTCATTTGAAAATGAAGGGGTGGTAAGATGGGATATGAATACCAATTCCGCCCTAAATACTTGGACAACAGCAAATAATCTACACAGTGATTCGGTAACTGATTTTTTGATTTCCGGCAATCAATTATTGATGGCTTCTGAAGATAGTGGACTAGCAAGATATGACTGGAGTTCGGGATTTTGGCTTTCTACATGGTCTTCTTCAAATTGGCTAAACAGTAACTATATTGGTGATTTAGTACTTTCAAATAATATTCTTTACATTCTTAGCGGAGATGCTCTTCATTCATATAATACTGCAAATGGTATTTTCCAACAAACATACCAACTTTCAGATTTTGGATTGAATGGTGATGCTGGAGATGACTTAATCCTATGGCCAAATATAGGATCTAGATCTCCTGCTAATGATTTAGTTTTAGTCAGTGATGGTTTCGGCCTTTTAGCGGAATTAACTCCTGGAAATACGCCACTACAAACCGGAAACATGCTAATTGCGAGTGGCCCAACCTCGGCTTCTATGCAAGATGCAGTTGAACTCGATGATGTTGTATTTATTGCAGCTGATGGTTTTATCAACAGATATGATACTACTCAGTCCAGATGGTTAAATCCTACTTTTATCGGCGATAATGTTAACCAATTAGCCTCTGATGGTTCATTCGTTTACATTGCTGGACAGACCTCTGGTGCGCACAAAATGCACAGTAATGGCTCATTACTACAAACTTGGGATACTAGTATTGGATTGGATGAAGATGAGGTAATTTCTATTGCTGTTAGTTCAAACAATTTAGTAGCACTTAGTTCCGGTGCAATATCAAAAATTGACTTAAGCGGAATTTCCCCGATTGAAGTCTTTGATATTCCAAGTATCGGGTTAAATGATTTAGCAATATATGGAGATACTGCATACATTGCTACTGATGACATAGGTCTAGCTCGCTTCGACTTAAACAATGATTCATTTTTGGCGCCTTGGGGTTCTACTGGAGTAAATAATGCCAATAGTGTCCCGCTTGCAGTGCAGGGAGATATTCTTCATCTCGGCCTACCAGGATACGGTGTAGTAAGAAAAGATCTTTCAACTGGTGAAATTTTAACGCCGTTAACTGAATCGCTAGGAGGGGGAAATAATCCTGGAGGCGGTGGAAGTAACGGTCTTGACTTCCTCCCTAGCGACAACATTTTCGCTTTAATTTCCGATGGCTCAAACATTTACATTGGAACTGATAGTGGTGCTGTAAAGTGGGACGGTAATCAGCCTTTGAACTTCCAAGGCGATGGAAGTAGTTGGACTCGTCAACCTAGTCAATTCTTTGATTTTACTCTTTTAGGGTCTGAAATATATGTTGGAACTAATATCGGAGTTTGTAGATATCCTACTTCAACTGTTGATATTGATGACTGTATGAATGTCTATGATGGCATGCCAAACTGGGCAACATACTCTGTAGGCACTGACGGTTCAAAGGTCTACGGTGGAACCACACAAGGTGTTGGAATTTTAACCATTAGCCCATTTGATGTGATTGATACATGGGAAGCTGGAGAAGATACTGACAATGCACCTGTTGAAGTCATTGGAGATATTGCATATATTGGACTCAATGGAATAGGAATCGCTCGCTATGACATTCCAACCAATTCGTGGTTACCAACTTGGACAGAATATAGCGGTGGACCATCTGGAAATGAAATTCTTGACCCTGGAAATGGTGATGTTACTGGACTTGTCGCAGACATCAGACCTAATCATATATGGATTGGTGGAGATGATGGTTTCCAACTAATTGATGTAATCAATCAAACCGAAATATATGATATCGAAAAGAATGATCAATTGTATCTAGGAAATGGAGACCCTTTCCAAATGACAATTTACAACAATATCATGTATTATCATCAAGGCAGTAGTAGCAATAGTGTATATCGCATTGATGTAGCAAACTTTACTGGACTGTCAAATATCGATGCTGGAATTCAACTAGATGATAATTCAGGTGATGCTTGGGGCATGGGTCTTGTTGGTGACACTTTGATGGTTAGCGTTGCATCCAATGGCGGATTCCCTGACTATTACGATGGAAGAGGAGGGATTGCACAGTGGGATATTCTAAACGATGATTGGGGCGCTGATATTCTACCTTCTGGTCAAGTTGACAGAGTAACTGCTCATCAAACAAGTAATGGTCAAATGTGGATATCTTGGGGCGAAAATAAACTGGACCTTTATGCTCAAAATAATTCTTTAATCGGATCATGGGATAGCGATGATGGTCTCAACTTCCCAATTAGAGAAATAATTGAATACAACGGTGAAGTTCTATTCGCAACAGAAGATGGAATTGCAAGATTTGATTCTAATACTAACTCTTGGCTATCAACTTGGGAAGAAGGAAATGGGCTACCCAACAATGCTGGTGAAGAAATTTATGAAATTTGGACTAATGGTGTTGACTTAGTAGTAGGTGGAGGCGATGGATCGAGTTGGCAGGGATTCCAAGGTGGTGCAATATCACATTGGAACGGAACTTCTTGGAATGTCTTCGGCTCTCAAGGACAAGGTGGCATTCAACGTGGATATCCCATCACCATGGCCGAATGTGGAGGTGTACTTAATATCGGAATTTATGATTCTGATGGTGGAGTAGAACAATTAGATTTGGCTTCATCAACTATTACTGGCACGTTTACTCGGGCTACACTAGGCGAAGGAAGAGTTTCAGGAGTTGCATGTGATAGTTCAACAGAAACTCTGTATGTTGCATTCTACTCTGATGAAGAGCCGATAAAAAAATACAGTTACACATCTGGACAATGGCTCCCTGACATTACTACTCAAACTCACAATCTACCAAGCGATAGAATTTGGTGGGATGCTATTGGTTATGATTCCGGTAAATTGGTAGTTGGTCATGGCCTAGGTCAACAAGGGTCTAACGTAATCGGTGGAGGATTTTCGATAATCACAACATCCGGAGCGAGTACAAGTCAGGTCAATTTCAATGGCCAAGGCTCTTCAGTAACCTCTTTCCAGTGGTTAGGAAATGAATGGTTAATAGGTCAGGCAGGAGGATCTTCGGGCTACAGCCATGTTGACACATTGGGCCCTAATGGTCAAAATGTGATGTACAACTTACCAGGGCTTGTTAGTGGTCAAGTAACAACTATGACCGGAAATAATACTCATGTTTGGGTAACAACAATTGGAGAAAACGTCGGGTTTGGTCAATCTACTGGTGCTGGTGTTCTACAAGGTGAAAAGACATCTAACGGCGATATTGAATGGCAGTATGGCTGGACATTGCCCGCTAATTCAAGAGCTGCTGATACTCAATTAGTTGGCACCGACCTATACATATCGACTTACCCTAGTGGATTGATGAAATTAGATACTCTAACTGGCGAATTATTACCGATGCGAGGGGCTTTACACAACAACATGGACGGACTAAAACTTGTTGGAACAGACTTAATCATTGGATTACAGGGTAATTTTGGTTCATCAGCCGGTATACAGATTTTTGATACTACTACCGATACATTTGGCAATGGTAGACTTCTTGCCGGATTACCCTCCAACATTGTTAACGGAATTGAAGTTTCAACCGATGTTGTTTACATTGCAACCAATGGAGGTATCGGAAGATGGTCACTACAAACTAATGACTGGTTAAATCCACTAACAACAACTGACGGATTACCTTCAAATTTTGTTGAAGATATGCTATTTGAAGATCCTTATTTGTGGGTAGCCACACCATCTGGGCTTGCGCAAATGGATACAGTAAATGGTTCAACCAATACTTTAACCAGTGCCAATGGTATGCTAGGAACTTCTTCTTGGGGCCTAATTAAAACGACTGATAATTTGGGTAATGTGCAAATTCATGTCAGCCATGATGGAGCGGGTAGTGAAAGGCCCGGCGTAACCAGTGTCGATGGCACTACAGGATTAGTTAGTCAGACTCATCGGTTTGATCAACTGCCATCCAATACCGTTACTGCAGTTGCTAGTGATTGGTGGGGCTTACACATTGCGACAGATGTTGGACCATTAACTCACTGGAATGGTTTGAATTCTCAATTTGAAGATGGAGGAGCTTCTTGGCAGATACCCAGCTGGCCAATTGAAAGAATGGTTAGTAACGGGGATGAAGTACTAGCCATCGGAAATAATATAGCAACAATTATTGAAGCAAGAACTGTATCGCACTCTTCGATTAAAACATTCATACTACCTAACGATGAAATCAGTGGAGGAACAATTACTTCTGAAAATATTTGGATTACAACCGAAACATCGGGATTATATGGCTGGATGAATAACCCACAGTGGACTGAAGTAGAACGATTTGAACTTCGACGGGCNGACCCACTAAATATGGGATTCAATTTAGTAACCAAAGATATCACTGAAATGGCGCACCCTGGAATGGTTATCGAACTCGCAAATCTAACCAATTCTATCACTCTGGACAGTGATAGNGGAACTTCCGGAGTCCATGGAATACTATTCCAAGGNATNCCATTAGCCTTCACATCACCTGTTAGCGGTGCTGCAACTTGGGCAAAATCAAATAGTCTGAAATATAATGTAACTCTCAATCTNTCTGAAGATCAAAGTATACAACAAAATTTGCAATCTGCGATAAATAGTGCAGTTCAAATAAACGGAACTAAATTTGTTCAACTTAACTTACGTTCAATTACTAACGGTTCATTACAGGTTAGACTTACATACGACTACATAAAATTGGAAACACCTGTAAATATGATCGATCTGATTGACAGGCCTGATGATGGCGGTGAAACATTGACTGCATCTTGGACCCTGGTCCATGATGATGATTTTTCCAGATACCTAATCTATGTAAATGAAGGACCATTCAACAACGGCAACACTATTACAGAAGCTGATTTGAGTGGAAGACAAATTGACAAGGCTATCTCGCTTCACAGTAGATTGCAAAGTGAAGTAACCACAGCAAACGGCCAAACTCTTGAAAATGGAGTTGATTACTTTGCATTAGTAGTTGTAGAATATAACGACGGTCGTTTAGGCATTCCTTCTCANCCGATAGGTCCTGCGTCACCGAGCGATGAGATTCCAAATCCGCCAGAATGGGCACAAGCAGGGCCTCATGAAGGTGGCGACGATGGAGACCTTGATGTAGAGTGGAAGAGGTGTACTGCGCTTGATTTGGCTTACACAAATATTTACACATCAACTATAGAAATTAACGATGTTTTAGGACTTACTTATGAAGAATCATTACCGCCAAGTGAAGGTAATTCTACTATCCTAAATCTAAATCCGGGTCGGCCTTATTGGATTGGACTTACATGTGTAGACCAGGCTGGACAAGAAGACCTACTCAATGCNACAATTATTGGCCCAGTTGTACCTACTGGTGGACTGAATGATCTCACACCACCTCCAAGATTAGAAAATGTTGAAGCAATAGATACGCCAAATGATGATGGTGGAAGAGTGACCGTCTCTTGGGACAAGAGTACTGCTGATGATTGTACATTTTATGCTGTATGGATTAGAGAGAATACGCCGAGTATAACCGTTGTTGGATTGCCATTAGACGATGCCGGATTCTCACAGGCAGAAATAATAGATGACTGCGCAACTAACTCAACAATCATTGACGGGTATGATGGTATTTCTCTACAAGATGGTCTATCATATCTTGTTGCGGTAGTTGCTTATGATGATTGGTTAAATGTCGACTTAATTGATGTTGAAATTGTCGAGGTTACGCCATTTAGAAATACCGTAGGTCCAGGGAATATTCCCGATAGAATAGGAACCATCACAGCATTTGACCATCCAAATGATGATGGTACTGCAATTGACGTGATTTGGACTATTTCTGATGCTGATGATTTTGCTTACTATATTGTTTGGGTTGCAGACCAACCTGTTGATGACCTAACTGAAGCTTGGATAGAATTTGGAGATGATGAATCGAAATGTGGTTGTCTAAAGATTGACAAACAATGGATTGACGAGGATAAAAATCCTATCCAACTTACAATTTCAACCGCTCTATATGGAAGTCAAGGAAATATGATGGATTTAACACAAACAACTCCNCAATTGATTAAACCTGATATTGAACTATTTACAACCGTTACAGTNCACGATGTAAAAGGAAATGTCCATCTAACCGACTTAGTTCAAGCCTCTACTACACCTATCAATAATATTGAAGACACTACGCCNCCTGAAAGATTGGATNATATTAGATTNACAGATAGNCCTATGGATAATGGTTCNGCGCTACTNCTTGATTTTGATCTAAGTGANGTTAGTGATGTTGATTCATATGAANTATATGCTGCAACATGGTCTTTCCAAGGAGTTTCTGCTGGAAGTGATGGTCCTACATACCCGATAGCGGAACTCTCTAGAAATCCTGAATTACCATTGGTTATCGATGTAGTCGATGGCAATCAACCTGTTGTCACCGGCCTAGAAATATGGGTGGCTGTAGTGGTGAAAGATTCTTCTGGTAACGCGTTTATACAAAATTTGAATGTGGTTTCCAATCAATCCATAGATGATGGATTCGATAGCAGTGGCGATTATCTAAATCCTGTTGATGAGGTTTCATTGACTTGGATAGATCAGAACAAAATCCAAACCTCATGGGAGCATTCTAATGATGGAAATGTGAGAGGATACCAAATTTATATTTCAACAGAAGATTTCTCTTCGACTGATGATGCTACTTTAGTCGGTGAGGTACTGGCCTCGAATACCTTTGAAATATCCAGCGATAATTTTGAAGATTTGACAAATGATACAAGTTGGTATGTTGCTGTTTCACCTTTCGATGATATAACAAATAGAAAGATGGTTGAAGCGGTAAAGATTGACCCAGAAACGGTTACTAGCGAAGAGAAAAATCAGCCTACAGATGACTCAAATGAGTTTGCTTCCCTTCTTACCCCACCTAATTTAATTGCTGCTGGATTGGTTCTTCTTGCATTGTTCTTAGTAATTGCAATAGTTAGAACAAGAGGAAATCAAAGATCTAGGAACAAATCATGGGAGCTACAAGAAGCCACTTGGGGTATTCAAGATGACTTTGGTTCTTGGGATGATATGGACCCGATAATGTCTCAAGCTCCTCAAGCGCCACCTCCTACTATTTCCCAAACCCAAACTAATGATATTTACAACGCAGCTCAACGTATCGATTCAAATCCATATGGNCGAGAAACATATCAATCTCAACAACCAGTATTACAACCTCAAAATCAGAATATTTTGAATGACTTGACTGGCGGAGAAACTAGTACGCCTGTCAAACCAAAGATTGATACTTCTTTCTTGGATGACTTGCTTTGATGGTTAGTCCTAAGAGTGCTGTTTTCACAACTGTAAGAGCAAGGGAAGGTNAATTATTTCACCTNGATTTACATCTTGAAAGGCTTGCACAGCATGGTAAAATACTGNGTATTGAAATCCCAGAAATAAAGATACCAGATAACCTTGATGGCCTTGTCCGCATCGAAATTAATTCTGGTAAAGTATCATTTGATGTTAAACCATTTTATCAAGAAATTCATATGGAAGCAGAAGGAATCACATTCCCTGCGCCACGCTGGACTCGAAAAGTAAATGGCACCAAACATGGTGATTGGCAACCCTATCGGGAAATTACTGAACAAGTATTCTCCAAAGGTGCCGATGTTGGTTTGTTAATTCATGATTATTGTATAATCGATGGCGACAGAGTCATGCCGCTGGTTCTAGATGAAAATGGCGTTGTTTGGATTAGTGATAATAAGTTAGGTGGAGTTTCTTCAGTAACTTTTGACGTCTGTAAACAGGCAATAAAAGATGCTGGATTTATTATTAGCCCTGGTCGATTAAATGAAAGATTGGTCGCTGGGGCCAAAGAGATTGTACTACTTGGAACGGGTATGGGAGCTGCTAGGTTAACCGTCTTAGATGATGTTGATATCGGAGATGGCAGTGATAATCTTCAACAAGTATGTATTTCAGCACTTGGTTCAAATTGGTTTTAGACTCTCAACATTATTCAAACCCAAGCACATGGGTTGACATGAGCGAGCATTATGATTGACAAGATTGTTGCATTAAAACAGTCTTTAGTCGATAATGGTTTAATTGGAAATTCAGCNTATAAATTCGGCTCACCTGATGAAATTTTATTTATCTCCGGNGGACCAAAATCTCATCTATCGAATTCGTCGATGATTTGTGGGCCAAGTAATTTNCGAGTTTTGATTCGTCAACCCCCAAGAGCGTTGATTTCATCATCGAACAAGCACAGCCCCATTGAAGGAGAATTGAAACTGAACTATGAAAAATTACCTTTTACCGCTGAAGTAGAAGAGTGGCGNCATGGTTGCTGGTACCACTGTAATTCGATTACTGCTACCNATTTATCAGAATTATTTGAGCAATTAAAGGGTTTGACTCCTGAACAGGAATTTGAAAATAAGCCTACAGAATTTAATCCAAATAAATCGTTCTGGGCCGGTAGTTTTGCGTATGATATGGTTCAATGGACTCAACCTATATCACTACAAAATTTACCAAAAGAAGGAGAATTATTAGCAGTTTTGTGGTTGATTGACAAATATATTTCCCAATCAAAAAATACTGACGATTTTCAAATATTTTCAAAAAATGATGATTGGAAAAATCTTGTACAATCAGTAATACAAAACAATCCTGCACAAATTGAGTTACCTGTTCAACCCGCTAACGTATTTGATGAATCATGCTCTCTTACCGACGAACAACATGCTGAAATAATCGAAGAGATAAAGTTAGGAATTTCTGAAGGTCAGGTATATCAAGTCAATTTTGGACGATTTTGGTCAGGACAACTTATCGAATCACCACAAGTGATTTTTAATCGGTTACTTGCATCAAACCCTGCTCCGTTTTCGACCATGATTTATGCAGAAGATTTAGGTTTTTCATTAATCTCCTCATCTCCAGAAAGTCTTCTAAAAAGCCAGAATGGCGAGATATACACCTCTCCAATCAAGGGCACATATGAGAGTTCTANAGACCCTGTCGAAGCTGAAAAATTACGAGATATGATGTCTAAAGATGTTAAAGAACGATCAGAACATCGAATGCTTGTTGACCTAATGCGTAACGATTTATCTGCAGTTTGTGAAGTTGGAAGCGTGGAAATAGAGAGATTTGATATTGAAACTTATTCAAATGTTCAACACTTGGTTTCTCATCTAAAAGGTCGTTTATTAGATTCGGAAAATGGAATGACTGCATTCAATTCGATATTCCCTGGAGGCAGTATTACAGGTTGTCCTAGAACAATGGTTTGTGCAGTTATCGACGAAATTGAAAAACACCCGCGCTCTTTTTGGACTGGCTCAGCCGGTTGGTTTGATGTACATTCTGGTGATGGGGCTTGGAATATCTTAATCAGAACAATTCAAGCAGAAAGAAAAAATCGTAAATGGTTCGGAAAGGTTGGTTCGGGTGGCGGCATTACAATAAAATCAGAATCTAAGTTAGAAGTGATGGAAACATATTGGAAGGCTTTTGCATTAAGATCTGCATGTGGATGGATTGACAGTAATCAGCAANTAATGAAGAATAATGAACTTTCAATTCATCCGCTAGAAATTGAATATACTAATTCGNTTAAAACTAATGGATTAGTACAAACACTCGAGCAATGGAAAAAAGGTGACTCAAATGATTCATGTGGGGTTTTACTCATCGATAATCTTGATTCTTTTACTCTAAATATTGCTCATGCCATCGCTGGATTAAATCATAATGTAACGGTAATTAGTGGGAGGGGGGCGGTCGCTGATGAACTATCAAACCCTAATGCTTTATTCAGTCTATTAGAAAATTTGAATCCTAGCCATATCATTATTGGGCCAGGGCCCGGAAATCCCAGTGATTCATTGCTTTCTCAAGTAGTATCATTGCATAGTTTAGCAGGGCAAATAAAATGCCCGATACTTGGAATTTGTTTAGGACACCAATCTTTGGCGGCAGCAGAACAAGGAGTTGTGAAAAAATCACCAAATGGGGCAATACATGGTACTCCAATATTATGTCATCATAATGGAGAAGGGCTTTTTGCAGGTTTAGAAAGCCCACAACAATTTACAAGATANAATTCATTGACAGTCGAAATTGATTCTTCTAATTCTGAAATGTTGATTACGGCAAAAGATGAAAATGGCGAAATAATGGCATTAAGACACAAAGAATTACCGATAATGTCTGTACAATTTCATCCCGAATCAATCGGTTCGCCTAATGGAATCAAATTATTAGAAAATTTTCTATCCGTTAATCGGATGCTTGAATAATTAAGACCAGTTGCATTGGTTTGAGGGAAGCATATGCCGACATGTAGGTTTTGTTCTGGAACATATACTAGAGAACATTTCATCCATGGAAATGGACCACGCGCTCAAGTTTGTGCAAGATGTGGCGTTGAGAAAAATTTGGTTTCAAAAGAAGAAGCCGCTAACTTATACGATGATAAACTCCGTAATGCTCGACTTTCAATTGTTGCGAGGAGATATAGTATGTTCCTATATATCCCAGTTCTTTGGACATTATGGATTATGTATCTTAGTTCTGTAAAACCTTGGGGGATTTATTTTCTACTCATATTAATTGGATTGACTTTATTCGCACCTGTTTGGTTCTTTATCAGAAGTACTCAATTTGCTGGCGATATGGCCAGGCTTACACCTGCTTATGATAGGCCAAAAGGCCACTAATTCTTAGCGTGTATCTTCAATACATCGCCATCGCTTAATTCATGGTCTGAACCTACGGTTCTCCGACTTCGACCATCTGTNCCTCTAATGAATCCATCACCTAAATCTGAATGAACTTTATATGCTAAATTTTTCGCTTGTATTTTATCTGGAACAACCAAAGCATCAGGCAGTATTCTGCCTTCACCATCTATCCATTGATTTTCGTCTTGAACTGGATAAACCACTATATGATCTAATTCTTCAAATAATACAATGTCTAATATTTTTGACACACCTGTGTTTTTATTTGCACGCAACTTCTCCTGCATATGTTCTAAAGCCCCTTTTTGAGCATCTGAAAGTTGTTCAGGGTTTGCAATTTGGAAATTTTCCTCACCCGAAATATAGTTGATTAGTCCAGATGATTCTGCTCTTCTAAGTGCAAGTTCCATATCCGCCATACAAGGAACTATTCTGCCATTAATTTTGAAATTATAATCCATGTCTTTTGGTGACATATCAACCTTATTTGCAGCGATATGTATTGGAAATAACGACTTTCTTATTTCTATGGATAATTTGCTGAGCGTCTCTTCGGACCAATCCCAGGGAGGAGAAGTATCTTGGTTAACCAGTTTAAAGTGCTCGAATGCTTGATTTATTGTCTGTATAGATGAGCCAAGTCCTGTAAATCTTTCATGTAAAAATGATGTTAATCCTTTTTCACCTTCGGCTTGAACCCTTCTTACACCTCTCGCCCAACCATCATTCAAAATGCCACAAATCCAAGCATCTAATTCATCACTCAGGAAAGAAATTTCCTGATCAATACTAGACTGAGCAGCCTCTGAAGTATTAGCGGGCTTTGTAGGATTACCTTCAATATCTGTTGAAGCAGATGCATCTACAACCTGAATCAGTGCATCACAATTAGCCAAGTCGGCTAAAAATGCATTTCCTCTGCCCCTGCCTTCACTAGCCCCTGGAACTAAACCCGCTACATCAACTAGAAAGCAAGGTACTAATCGCCTATGACCTACGCAAGTTCCTGTTCTTGGCTGGCATAAACTACCTTTCCTTTCGTCGTCTGGGGAANCCGGTTCAATCCTTCCTTCGGACTCTAATTTTTCACGAAGTTCTTTGCATGGACAGGGTTTTCTTGCAGCAATAAAAGCAACCCCTACATTGGGTTCAATAGTACAAAATGGATAATTAGCAATATCAACTTTAGCTAAGGTTGCAGCGCTAAAAAAAGTAGACTTACCCACGTTTGGTTTTCCAACCAACCCGATACGCATAAACCGAATCTCCTCAAGCGGCTAAGATTGCTTCAATCAAGTCTTTCTTGGTCCCTGATGTTGAAACACCAAGAGATTTCGCCATCTCAACAAGTTCATTCTTCTTCATCTTGTTTAATTCCGATTCTGATGGCTTCGAAGCAGTTTCTGAAATTTCATTAGACTCTTCTTTCGGTTCTTCATCAGACTCTTGTTCAGGTTCTGATGGATAAATCTGGGCAGCAATTCTAGCAAGTGAAATGTCTAATTCTGGAAGATTGATTCTTCCATCTCCATCCAGATCAATTGCAGCAACAAGACCNTCGATTTCCCATGGAGGGAAATCACCAACATTGCTGTTCTTCAAGGCCTGTTGGAATTCAAAACTATCAATTTCTCCGGACGAATCTAAATCGATAGAACGGAAGAAATCGAATACTGTTTTGTCTGATGCTTTCAGATAATCAAGTAGCATAACTAATTCTTTAGCAGGGCCCTTCTGTTCTTCAACCTCTTCTTCGACTACTTCTTCTTCTGGGAATTCAGTAATTTCATCGTTATGTAGTTCTGCATTTACCCCGATGACTGTTGAACCGCCATCTGTTTCTTCAGATTCTGCAACAATAATTTGAGTTGTAACTCCAACTCCTCTTCCAAGTAACTGTTGGATTGTTGTNGTTCCTTTACCCAACACATAAACATCAATATCTGTAATTTCCTGCCCAATTTCTTCAATCTTGTTAGATGAATTACCAGTTCTAATCAAGACTAGAATTGACATTATAGAGGCGATTGGAACAAGATAGAATAATGCTGATGCTGTTAAGTAAAATCCAGACGATGATGCAACTGCATCCTCGATTCCAGAATCGCTAACTGCAATTTCGGTAAATCCGCCAATTAGCATTGTGATAACTGAAGCTAGTCCACCAAGTAAAATGAACCAAACTGCAAGATTCGCTTTCGAAGTATCTTCTAANTGATTTCCAGAAGCAAGTGGATAAGATGCAAANATAGTTGANACCATCATTAANCCACCAACTGTGAACATGAAACTATTGTCGACCATTGTTGCTAAATCTGCTAATTTATCGGTACCTGTGAATGTGTCCATACTGGTGAAATAACCTCCTACTGCGAATAACGGTAATGTAAACATCGCAATTGTTGCAGCTAATGCACCAGGATTCTTCAGTACTGCAGAAGAATTAGATGATGCTGTAGCAAGTAGATTGAAGCAATTTGCGAGAATTGGGATTAATGAAAATGTGAGAAGTAGAGCACCTACATTCTGTAATAATTCCCCTGCATTGACCTCTCCAATAAAGAACGGTGGAACTGTGACAAATAGTAGAACCATTCCTGCATTCAATAATGAATGGGACCAAATCGGCTTTTGTGTTGTGAATGGTATGATATGATAAGCCACAGAAAACATCAGTGCTAGAGGAACCCAGCCATTGAGCATCTGTTCAGCCATCCAAACTGTCTGTGTAGAGCCAGCGAATTCTCCGAATAGGTAGAAAGTTGATGCCACTAAATTAGTTACCAATGCCATAATGAAAAACCAAGCAGAAACTGAAGATGTTCCTTCTCTACGCATCGAATAAGTTGATAATACATTGATTAGAACCGCAGTAAATAGCATAGATGCTATGCCGTAATTAACAATCATCGAGATTAAATCTAGTTTCCCTGCCTCATCTGAAATTGTAATGAATGAGAAAATTATTGGCAACAAAATCAAACTCAAAATAGTCACTGCTGTATAAATAACAGCAACCATAGATGCATTTGCTTCACTGGCCATTCTATTATTTGCTGAACGTGAAACAGCGACCATTCCGCCGCCGACCATCATATAAATGAAAGCCATCTTCAACGATGCCAGTGTGAAATCTTGCAATGCGGATCCATCATCGTAAGACCACCCAATACTAGATAGGGAGTCAAGCGCAGTTGGATCATACTTGTGCCAAATTGCAAGAAAACCGGAAATCGATGCTAAGAGNAACCAACCAGAACCAAATTTCATCCAAGTTCGACTNCCACTTCCTGGTTTNTCACTGAATAAATCAACTAACCCAACGGGTGCTTTATTCATCAAAAATAAGGAAAATTGTCTCAATGGTTCTCCCATAGTCCCTAATCCATTAGTTATGAAATAAGATGTTGCGATTAAAGAAACTAATACAAGTGTTGCTGAAATAAATACTGCTTCCATACATCACACCTCCTACTCTACTATAACCTCACCAATGAAGGTTGCAACAATGGTACCAATTCCAATAAAAAATCCGATTAGATAATACCAGATTCCACTACCTCCAAGATTACCGATAAATGGGACTACATCNCCTATAATTGGCATTGAGTCCCAACCAAATACATTGGCAAAAAGGGCAAACAAGCCAATAATTCCTACGAACATCAGAGTTAGTATTACTCTTCCAACTGTAGGTTGTCCGGTTCCAATTGTTGTATCTGGCAAAATTGAGTTATTCGACATATGTTCACCCGTTGACCCCGTAGGGGTCAATCTGTCCACTTGGAGATTAGTGATAAAGATTGACTAAACTTTANCTCTAAAAAGAACGTAAACGATTAATCAAATTTCCTCTCCTAGGCTTGGATACACCAAGCGGAACAGGTAAATCTGACTCCAATGATAATTCCTCTTTCCAGATTGCCTGACATTCGCATTCTAAGCCTTCAAATTCCGCTAAATCGCCCGAAACTGCATAGTTTTCAATAGCTGAGACCACCAAACTATCGCAAGAACCGCAATTATGCGCTCCTCTAATTTTACCTCCAGCGGTAGGATGGATTATCAGCCTAGATATTTGATCTTCATCGCCATTAACTCCTCCNTTGGGATGAATAATCGGATGNGCCCGACGAATCATTTCAACTAAAGACCATAGCCATGGAGGCCTATACTCNTTATTTCGATGTAGNCTATCGATTATTGTNCCTCGTTGTATATTCATCGGATTTACTGANATTTCATCGCTCTTTTCTGCTACTGCAGAAATCCACTTTACTCCATGTTCAAGAGCATCATTTTCGCTCATGAAAGGAGGTTTAAACATCAAATAAGTCTTGATTCTGAGATTAAATTTTTGTAAATTAGCTACTGCTCTATCCCATGATTTAGTGGTAAATCCTTTGTTTACATGAAATCTTAGTACCTCGTCATCATATGCNTCTAGTCCAATCGCAACGGAGAAATTTGGATTGATTGAGGTTGCCCATTGTAATTTTTCTTCAGTCAATTGTTCACAACGGCTTTCCACAATCAACTCTTTACCCATTTCATGACATTCGCGTAGTACTGTTTCTTGGAAATCGACTGGGATTTCTCTATCTTCTAGCAAAGATCCAGAGGTGTAGACTTTCACCATTTCATGCTTGTCAAAATTGTCAAAATCAAGTTTTGCTTTATTCCATTGAGCATGTAAATTTTCACTGGTTACATCGTCTCTTGTATCATTAAAGTAACCGCAAAAAGTACAGCCGCTTGACCACCACCAATGGCAGCCTTTAGTTCTCAAGATAACAGTGATGGCTGTACATTGCGTACCATCTGCTAGAGTTTCAGGAGTATAATAGACAGTTGCTGGCTCATTTCCGTCCCAGGATTGTTGCTTAGCTTTAGCCCAAGGAGTATTTGCTGGGGCTTTGATTAAGTCATGAATTCTAGCGCTTTTGCCACCCTCTCCAACTAGAGTCAATGATTTTGGCGCAGTCATAGAATTCCTCCTAATTTCTCCGATTCTCTATTGTGTTTCAAACCACCGATTTTATTGATTATTAATGCTTCTAAACAGAATTGTTGACCCTGCCTCAACAAATTGCCCTTTCGGAAATTGAGAATCACCTGCCTCAGCAGAAATAACTGCTGGCTTAAACAGTTTTGCAGGTGCTCTAATGTCTACTCTAGATCCTAATCGAATCATACCAAACCTCTGACCTCGGCGAACTTTAGAATCTATGGAGAGCCATGGCACTATAGTTCGCGCTAAAGCGCCTGAGATTTGACATACCTCGATTCTGATTCCTTCTTCAGTCAGAAATACGGTTCTAACTCTTTCATTATTTTCNCTTTCTTTTTTCATCGCCGGTAAAAAAGGACCTCGGCGACGNCCTTTTCCTACCCTGTGTTCCATCCTCTCAATGCTTGCTTCACACGGAGATCGATTCACGTGAACATCAAGTGGAGACATGAAGATAGCAATTCTCCATATATCATCATCTGATTCCTCTCCATCTTTTACTGGTTCAAATCTTTGCTCTGTTGAAAATTCTAATGGAGAATCTAACGGCGAAGGAAACCATGTACCAGTCATCGGATCTTCCTCAATATTATCTCCTTCTAATTCCTTGGATGATGGCCTTCTACCTGTGGCTTTCTCTCTCCTAGCAAACATTACGTGGCCATCTGCTGGAGAGACTAAAATTCCTTCATCTGTCGGGATTATTCTATCCGGNTCTCTCCAAAAATTAACAAAAAAGGCCGATAACATCCAGCATAGAATTCCGAATAAATGCACTAGACCATTTAGAGAATCAATCATTATTCCAATTATGATTGCACTAGTTCCCATCATAAAAGTGATTAGAACAGGAGCGTGCCCCCCGCGGGCCAATCCACCCATCTAATCACCTAATTATCTGCCCAAGGATCTTCGTCATCTCCCCANGTAGGCGCGGGTTCTGGCACGGCTTCTTTTTCTGGGGATTCTTCTGGTGCTTCTTCTGGTGCTTCTTCGACNGTCTCGTCTGCTTCTTCAACTNTAGATTCCTCAGTTGCAGCTTCGATAGCTTGTTCAACCTCTTCTTCATTGTAATCTTTATCTTCATCTGCCTTGACTGGTTCTTTGGAATTAACTGTCGCCTCTGCTTCTTCAATTGTCATCTCCGCAGCTCTGGCACTAACCATTTCTTCCATTCTCTCATCAAACGCACGAGCCATGTGTTGAGATTTTCTTTCCGCTTCGACCGCTCTTTCAATCATCTCATACCTTTCCTTGATGGCTTTGTTTAGATCTTCGAATAGTGACATGTGATCTACATACCAATCATCTCTAGCCTTCATCTCAGATACTGCTAGTTTCAAGTCATCATCTAACTCAGTTGCAATGTTGAATATTTTACCTAAGCGGTCCTTTTCTCGAGAGTACTTCTCTTCCATTTTCTCTAGTTCAGGTTCAAGATGTTCAACTTTTTTAGATGCTTTAACTGCGCGTAATTCGAGTTCTCGAATTCTGACTTCTTTTTCTGATAATAGAGCCTCTTGAGTTTCTTTCTCAATTTCTCTTTCAATGATTTCTTTTTCAAGNACTTCAATCTCAGCACGTGCATCCATCAAATCTTTTTCTTGNCCCTCGTATGCAGCGAATAATTTCTGGACACGCTCGGTTTCTGTTGCTAATGCTTCTTCTAGTGCTTGAATTCTAACTTCAGGAGTAATTGTTCCTTCTTCGGTCATTTTCTCACCCGGAGGCTTGCCTCCAATACTAGTCCACTAGCCTTGAGCATATCAAGCCGACGCTTCTAAAGGTCAGGAAATTAACAAACTTGAATGATTATACGCTATCTGTGAAATTTACTAATTGCTTGGCAATTCCGACTTCTCCCATTGAGTGTCCGGAGTCGGCAATAATCTTCAAAATACTATTTGGCAATGCTTTATGCAAATCCCATGCACTTCTTGTGGGGCATACAACATCATACCTACCTTGTACAATATATGTAGGAATATGTTGAATTTTATCGACATTGTTGAGTATGTATGCTTCTTCAACAAAAATGGCATTGATGAAATAATGGCATTCTATCCTAGCAAATGCTACTGCAAAATCTAGATCATCAGCCTTTTCTAAATACTCGACATCAGGAATTAGTCTACTAGTAGCCATTTCCCACCTAGTCCATTCTTTTGCAGCGGCTCTTCTAACTTCAACATCTGAACTAGTCAATCGTTTGTAATATGCCTTGATCAAATCGCCCTGCTCCTCGACTGGAATATGATCTCGATAAAAATCGAAAGCATCAGGGAAAATATGGCTAGCGCCTTCTTGATAAAACCAATGTAATTCACTTTTCCTACACATGAAAATACCTCTTAAAATTAGACTTCTAACCATTTTTGGATAATTTTGAGCATAAATTAATGATAATGTTGACCCCCATGACCCTCCAAATACATGCCATGATTCTAGACCAAGATGTTCTCGAAGTGCTTCGATATCATTTACTGATGAATGGGTATTATTGTCTTCTAACTCTGCATAAGGAACTGATTTTCCACATCCCCTTTGATCGAATTGAATAATATCGAACTTTTGAGGGTCAAAATATTGTCGATATGATGGTTGACTCCCCCCTCCAGGGCCCCCATGAATAACTATTACAGGCTCACCATTTACATTACCAGTTCTTTCCCAAGCTATTGTATGTAAATCTGAAACTGGCAAATGGCCTGTCGTATGTGGTTCGATTTGAGGATATAGGACATCGCTTAGTGNAGGTGAGTCGCTCGACATATTTATCGGACATCGAATTATACTTTTTTCCTTTCGCTGGAAANTTTATCACACGCTTTATTGAATGGCATCTTCCCCATTGAAGCATGGAGATTAGAAAGGCCACTGATGTGTTTCATGATTGGGCCCTTGCAGGCAAAGATTTAGGTATGGAAAAAGGACATTCCTATGCAGTAAATGAGATGTTAAACTTTATTTTCAAAGAAGCTGCAAAGATGNATAAAAATTTCTCTGCAATCGATGTTGGATGTGGAAATGGTTGGGTAGTTCGGTTAATTGATAATCATGAATTATGTGATTACGCGGAAGGTATCGATGGAGCTAAAGCAATGATTGATAAGGCAAAGCAAATAGATCAAAATGGAAATTATTCTGTGTGCAACTTACCTGAATTCGCTCCTAACAGGAAATATGATTTTTTACACTCTATGGAGTTCTTATATTATCTTGAAGACCCTCAAGAGATGCTGAAATTATTTTTTGATAAATGGATTAGTGATGGCGGTTGGGCAGTAATTGGTATCGACCATTATCTAGAACATGAAGAAAGTCTTGGGTGGCCTGAACATGTCGGAGTTAGAATGACTACATTAAGCACGGAACAATGGTTAGAAGCTTGGAAAAATGCTGGGTTTTCTAATATCACTCACTGGCAAGCGGGAGAAAAATCGCCAGGAACTCTAGTTATTGCTGGTCAGAAGAAATCTTGATTGAAGGAATTGAAAGATGCTTTGGGCCACACAATTTGATATCACCTCTGTAAAATGGACATTTTTTGCAAATAGCATTGTCAAGCCCTTCTATACGGCCAGGTTCTTGTAAAGAGGTGGGTTCTGCAGACAATTCAGCCATCCAAAGTAAGTGATTCTTTAAGTCCGTTTTAGCTTGTTTATACTCGTCGGGTGTCAATTCAATACTTCTTCCAGAAGCCCCAACCAAAATTGCAGGTGGTAAAATTATTCTTCTCAATTCTTCGGGCTTATCCAGTTCAATTGCTTCTAAAGCCATTGAATAAAGTGCTAGTTGTAACCTATGCTCATGTAGAATTTGTCTTTCAGCATCAGTTTGCGGGAACCTATTCAATAAGTCACCTTCAACCGCCTGTAATGGAGATCCTAGGTTTGAATCCTCTGAATTGAAATCATTCCGGCAACCTGTGGTTTTTAGATCTATAACTTGTAAGTACCCCATTTCATCTTTATCTCTAAAGGCAAGAACCAAATCTGCTCGTCCATCGAATGTGAAATTAGTATTTTCAACTTTTGATAGTCTTCTTAATCCTTCAATAGAAAAACCCAGTCTGTAAACATCTTTCATTTCAATNGAGTGTTGATAGAAAAAGGGCAACTCAGTTCTAAGTCCCTCAGGTATTCTACCATGGTGGACCTCTCCTTCTGCATATCTACCAATAAGGCCATTATCTACTAATTTGGAAATTTGTGAAATTCTTTCCTCCATTGCAAGCGCTCGTTTCTTCTCTATGCCTGTTGAATTCTGAGTAATNCCTTCTTCAAGAAGTACTTCCTTGACTAATTTTTCATCTTTCAGTAAATTGTCATTCTCATTTTGCCAACTAGAAGGTAAAGTCATTACTGGAGGGCCGTTGACCTTGCTAGGATTTTTTAACCCGATTTCTAGCAAGCGATGCACGATTGTTCCAAATAGTGTGGGGCTAACAAAAACTGATTCTTGTTCAACTAAATTAGATTCGCTATTTATCAAATAAATAGGCTCAGGGCTCCATCCTTTAACCTGTTCCAACCAATGTCGACGCTTACACTGAAAGCTGGTATCTAAACTATGGGCACTCATCCTAATATTATGCTCTACTGCAATATTATCATCATCTAAACCTGTACTAGATTTATCTTTAGCAGATAACTTTTTCAATCTAAGTTCAATATTCTGCCATTTGGTCAAAGGAGGCACTAGGTTATTCTTTTCAAAGCATTCAGGAGAATGGAAAACACGAAGTGATTTGATTGCGTCTCCGCCGAGCATTGAATCATTTGATAGTGCAAATGGGTCTATTTCAACCTCGGTTTTGCTATAAGTTTCTAATTCTTCGCCAAATCTATCTTTGGGTAAAAGCCACGGAGAATCCTTTACTTGATTTGAATGAGATAAACTNCTAAGCCCATCCATCCACATCGAACCCATTGTCTTTAGAGATGGCTTACTGTTAAATTTCAAAGTGTTAGATTTGGAATCTATCTGGCAATTCTTATCCGGAGTCCCGACCACAATTAGATGGTCTCTAACTCTAGTCAGTGCAACATAAAATTCTCTCCTACGTTCAGCCTGTCTTTGGGCAGAGTCCATGTTTTTAGCAAATTCCCATAGCCCATCATAAGGACGGTCTCTTGAAGACCATGGATTAATACGACCTGCAACTATTTCCGGCGTAACTAAAACATTATTTCTAGATGCGAGGGATGAATCTGATTTTCCTGCATGAAACATACCTGCAACAACAACAACTTTTGATTGNAGNCCNTTAGCACCATGAATTGTCATNATTCGAACTGCTCCGCCGGATGGAATAGTAATTGCTTGAGGGCCCTTATTGCCTAGGCTTTGAAGTGAATTGAGGTGAGAATATATTTCAGTTGGGTCGTGACCGTAATCACATCCAATATTATACACTAAGCCACACCATAATTCTGCATTCTGTCTAGAGGTGTCNTCTGGGAATGCAATTAATAGATCTGAATGATCTAAAACNGCATCTAGAATTTCATGAACTCCACCTTTGATTGCAAGGTTTCTGAGGTGCTTGATTAGATTTTTACTTCTATGGCATGGCGCATGTTTTGCAATAACATCCCACCAGTTATCAGAGATATTGTTCTCAGAAAACATTGTATTAATTTGGGCATCTGTAAATCCAAGTATCGGTGAACGAGCAAAGGAGATTGCTGCAAATTTGGAATGAGGGTATGCAACTAAATGTAAAACAGACATCAAAGCGTTTATGACTGGACGCTTTAGNAATTCTCCTTGTCTATCCGAAATTACCGGTATTCCTTTATTCCCAAGTCTCTGAAGTAAATCAGGAATATGNTTTCGAGAGTGTACNAGAATCATGATGTCTTTTGGCGAGATGTTTTTCGTGCCACATTCAATTTCTTTGAAAGATGCCGTTTCACTGTCCCACACTTTTGGATTACTTTCTGTAAGAAGACTGTGGAGTCTTAATGCAATTAATTCATGTTCTAGATGAATATTTTTGGCATTGGGATCGGAAAATACATTATTTGGATTATTCAAATCAACTGGTGGCATAGTCACATTTGTTTGTAACGGCAATAACCATTCTAAAACGCCTTTACTTTCATCAGCACGAGCCGGTTTTAAATTTTGAGATTTTGCATGCCAATCTCCTGGGAGAACATAATGCCTACTAGCAAAAACATCCTCGAAGATTCCATTCATAGTTAGCATCAAATTATGTAAAGTTCGATGATTAGAAGTTAAATCAATATGCCCAAGTAATCTTCTTTTAATTCGCTCTGGAGAAATTTGAACATATTTTTTAATATCGCCGCTTGAATCTTCAAATTCAACAGGTACATAATCCCAAGGCTTTGATTCTAATTTAGTTCCAGAGGATGTATGTTGATTGGTGAAGGAACCTATTTCTCCTCCCGCTCCAACTGGTCTTGGATCTCGTCCGTGGTTTGCTTTCTTCAAATGACTTAGTCTCGATTCACTTTGTTCAGTATAATTGATATTTTTTATTGCGTCGACTGTCCTTAGCATCACTGTTACTTCTGCCTGTCTAAATCGATAGATACTCTGTTTCATATCNCCTACGATACATACAGTAGGGTCCCAAGGGCCCATTGGAGAAGGTGGGTCATCAGCTACACGACCTCTGCGCCCCCATAACCGGGATAGAAGTCTAAAATGTGCCGGATTAGTATCTTGATATTCATCAATAATGAATGCACTAAAGTTTCTTCTTAACATCTGTAGTACTTGGAATCTTTTCTGTAAGTCTTCAAAGCAANCTGGATGTTCTTGTGCAATTGTTANTGCGGCTGAAATGTGTAAATCTAACCAAGGTTCATCATCTAAACTATCCAATGCCTCAACTACTTTTTGTGGATATTCATAACGTACTGAGTCGGGGCATCGAGCAAGAAGTAAGTCCGCAGCCAACCTTTGAGTATCATCAAAGTCGTGTACTCCTTCATTTATTTTCTTTAAATTTAGTATCTCCTTACACCCGTTGTGAACCAATAATAAATCNGCTAATACCTTNGTCTGTAAATCATCTGTAATTCGCAATTTGCCCTCTGGAGCAACATCACTAAATTCNTTGGATAGGGGNTGTACTACTAATGGGCAATCTGGATCCATNAATTGTAGATTAAACCGCGGATTAAATAAATATGAACTGCGCCCTAGTAGTCTTATCAGCCGTCCATTTTTACTCGCTAAATGTTCATGCATTTTTTCTGCTANTTTTTTCAAGTTTTGATAAATTGAATCTTTAACTTTGCCTGTAATTCCTCTGACTTTATTCTTTGGAAACAACCCCGGCATCCATTCATTACANTGATTGGTTTGGGGTAAAATTCCTTTAGGGAAGAATTTCATNTCATTTTTAANCAATGGTGAATANGAGGCAGCAGCTAGCGAAACCATCCATACCCACTGTAATTTATCTATCTTTGTAGACGGATAAGAATGTCTAGCCAAATCAACCAGTTGGTTAAATCGGGTATTTCTAGTACCCTGCTCTGTTTCACAAGCTAAAACTAATGCATTAGCATGAAGTAGTATTTCATCAACCCATTTGTTTAATTCGGAATTNAATTTATCNGCAAAACTATCGATAATATCAGCGGCTGGCTCAAGGAACATCTCAAGAATTATTTCTGAATCTATTTGAGAGGTGCCGTCCCAATTTATCCCCTTCAGTTTACTTCTCTTCTTCAGGGAACGCTTAGATTCATCGACAAATAACGAGGTATTCAGAAGTCCCGTAAGAATTACTTCGGCCCTTGATTGCCCTCCAACTAAAATTGCGAGTCTATTTCTTGCATCGATAAAACCTCCAATATCACCCTTAATGCCGGCTTCTCTAGCATCGTTGATTGTCCTTATTCGCCATGCAGAGTGGATAGTTTCCTTTATCAACAAAGGAGACCTTACTTCGGAAATTTGTTCTCGAGTCGGATTTACAGCCACTAAATCTAAGTGCGGTGCTAGTAATTGAGAAAGAAAAGCATCAATAGTGGAAATGGGAGCCTCATCTAGTCCCGAAAGTAACATTTCTAAATCGCCTGAACGGCGTATTCTAGGGTCGTAAATGCCCTCTCCCTTATTAGAATCTTCCAACGTTCGAGTGAATGCTAGTCTTTTTCGAATTCTAGATTTCAACTCAGAGGCTGCTTTCTTAGTAAATGTAATCGCTACAACTTCATTAGGCAATAAGCCAGGCCAGTCACTTAATTCAGTTCTTTCTCTAGCAGGAGCCCTAAGGGCACCATGGCCCTCTAATGGTTTTCTTGGACCCTTTGGTAATAGAATCGTTGCGCGTTGTTCTGGAGTGATTAGATGTTGAACATATCTTTCTGCCATAACTGCGGTTTTTCCGGTGCCTGCTCCTGCATCTAAAGCAACATGCTTATCCAAATCCAGTCCTAATTTTTGACTATTATTGAATGGAATCAATTCTCATCACCNCCCAATAATGCAGANGGACACATTCTTCGTGATGAGCAGTATGAACAATGTTTTCCTGGAACTGGTTGAGCAATTCCGGATTTAGAGTGTTCAATAACTCTTGCAGATGTCCTTAAACGTTCATCCATCCAAGACCTAAATCCATTACTCGATATAAATTCTTTATCCGACAGTGGGCGATGATGGATAGAAGTATAATCAGTAATTTCTCCAATTGATAAGTCATGAATATANTTCTTAACGCTTGAATCAATTTCAACATANTGCGTTGTTGTTTCNCCAATCTCACTAATGCCTACACCTACAACTCTGTCATTGGGNTAANCGGTTTCCCATGCTTTCGCGTATAATCCTAATTGCACTTCNTCGAATATAGCTCTTCGATGGCGATCCCCTCTATCTGCTTTCTTTGGCCCATTTATATTCTTCATATCTCTTATAATAATCCATCTTTGCTGCTTCGANTCATCTTCAGATAATATGCCGTCTAAGATNGCTTTTTCACGCATTTCTTTAGTTAACACTATGCAATCAACTCGGTCTATTCTACCTGTTAATTCAATAGAAACCAATGAGTCATTATCTGATTTTGCTTGGAGTGATACACCGTTGTTAGCGCCTGTAGATAATACCCACTCACAGGCTATTGGGGCTGAGTGTTCTAAAGTGAAATCTGCTTCAAGAAGCCTTCCAATTCTGCCTCTAGGAGGTAGATCNTTTTCTCCTTGTAAATACAAGTTCCACTCTTCTGGAGTAAATCCAATCATATCTCTACACCTATGATGGGCAACAGCATTAGATCTAGTAAGCCATTCTGCATTCAGTTCAAGATAATNTAATGCTACTTTCCAAACCTTATCGATAGTATCTAANGGNCCTTTAGATAACGGAAGTGCAATTTTACTTGGCTCGCCNGAGACCTNAATNCCATGTCCTTCCAAAATTGCGCCTTCTATTTCATGGACTAATACTCCTCTAACTCTGTCGTCTATATCTTCTGTTGGTTGTTCTAANTCTCTAGCNCCTAGATGTTTCTCAAGCCAAGCTTGTCGGGGACATTTTANCCATGATTGAATTCTACTAGCAGACCATTTTTTACGAATAATTGGTTGAGAAATTAATCCTGTGATAGATTGTATTGATTCGCTTCCTGAATCAAACATAGGTAAGGGCCTTGGGTCAATTGCTGGACCTTTGCTACGTGAACCTTTCATACCGAGATGNGGCCATTCTTTTGCATCTTTTGAACCGATAGAAGCCTGAGATTTTGTAGGCNGCATAGTTAAATCTTCAACCGAAACCATAAGTTCTCTTGAATCCCAAGGAAGATATTCATCCTTGTTGATATTTTTATGACTTGGTTGACGGGANAATCTGTCATTATAAATTGAAAATTCGTGGGCTGATGCTAAATTATTAACTGAAATTGGAAGAGTAGAAATCTCTCTCCCNCTGGCTAAATTTAATCCTGTTCGTTGACGGAAGTCTCTGCCCCTAAATCCAGACCTGTGACCTATTGCTCCATCATCTCCCATAGACATAGAATAAGGCCTGGGNGTCAACCATATGTTTGGTTCTTTTTCTGCTTGAGATTTGAGGTCCCAAGATCTATCAGGATTGCTTTCGTCATATTCATGTTCAGCGATAAATGATGGAATAATGCTAAGTTGTTGATATTGCTCGCTGTGCTTCGATTCTTCTAAAAACTCAACCAAAGGTGCTGCAGGGCCTATTGATTCATCTTCGCTAGTATCAAGAATCACCACCGTCTCTGCAGCATTGAGAAAGTGTTTCAAATGGTGCCTTGCTATTCTAATCTCGAGATCTGAATTAAGTAATCCCAATTCTAATCTTGACTCCGAATCTAACCATGGTATTTTAGGGGCTTTCATCGACCAAGAATCTACATCTAATCCGGATAAAATTATCAAATCTGCTTCCANCCCAAATGCTTCTAAAGGNGTTAAAACCTTCACNTTAGCAGATTCAAGTCTCGAATTTTGTAATTTAGTTTTATGAATAATTTTCATCAAGTGTCTTATGAAATCTTCACCAGAGTTAGGATATTTTAACCCGATTTCNTCTAATGAAAACATTAAGCGATGGTGTTCTTCAATCAANTTTTGTAAACCTGTAATGGAATTGGAGTACTCTGCATCTAAATTCATGAGNCTTTTCCAGTTAATTGATTTATAAATTTCATTAATCCAATTATTTCCATCGCTTAATTCTTCGATAAGGGGAAGTTTACTACCTGTTGAACATCCCAAAAATGATTCACTACAGAAATCTTTAGCTTCATCATACAACGGCGACCAGAACCTACAGATATTAGCGAGCCACCACTGCGTNTCCTCTAATTTTTGTCTTACTAATTCAACATCATCTCCGATAATTGGTTTGGCATTTTCCAAGGTTTTTATCCATCTACCTAACGCTCCAGGCCCCCCTAATACATGGAAATTGCGAGAGATCTTTTCCAGAATGTCTAGATGGGGTTTCGGCTTCCAATCTTTCTCAGTAGTATGTATCAATTCATTGAATGAAGTAAATTCTATCGGAAGGCCATTATTTTCGATTAGCCTTCTGAATTTCTCAAATGACCATGCTTCAAGGCCTTCTCCTATTTGTAAAAGGGTAATTAATCCTGCAATAGATGGTTGCTCGAGGAGAGTATTTGCTTTGAAGTTACTTATTATTCCCATCTCGTTTAATCGGCTTTTCCATGACCTAGTGTTATGCTTTAATCCAGCATCTATGACAATTATACTCCCATCATTCGACGAAAGATAGTTCTTGATCAACTGAAAAGTTGTATCTATATTATGATGTTTTCTTTCCAGTGAAATTCTATGAATTTGTGTATTTCTTAACTTTCCAACTGGCGAGGTCCAGTTGACTTGTTTGGGGTATCGCCAAACTTCATGTTTAGGTACCCATTTGGGAATTGTTTTCTCATCACACCATTCGACATCTTCTACAAAAGCACCATGGAATCCTAAACGGAAAGAGCCTGGGTTGCATAATTGATGAATTGGAGTTATACGCGATATGCTTTGTAATAGCAATCGATTAACCTCACTAAAATCTGGCGCGTGGTCAAGAATAATGATGCCTTCAACACCGGATAAACTGAAAGGAACTTCCTTTTCTTGATTCGCAAGGTTTAATCTTTCTAGTAAATTACTTTTCATCAAATCAGGGTATGTACAATTCATTTGTTGTTCGATTTTTTTTAGAATATTGTTAAATTCTTTAACGCCGGGATCATTTTCCCATTTCCAAGGTCGTTTTAATTCGCTTAACTCTCTGTGGAGTGACTGTAATCTTTCAGTCTTATACTCACTCCATATTCTGCCTTCAACAGGAGAAAACATTAGTGGCAGTTGGCCATTATGAGCATGTTGCTGAGTTCTTTGATGAACTATGGAGAAGAGTAATGCATCGTCTTGCATTTTACTTGGTAACCTAAAATCTAGGTGGAGAGTGTCAAATAAACGTTGCATGGTTGTGTGCTTCGAAGAATCGATGAATGAAGTCGCTCTAGCCAAGTTATTCAATGCGGATTTTCTTGACCTTTCATTAGGATAAATGATAATCAGTTCTGGTGATTGATTAGATGCTAATGCTTCAAACAGCCAATCAGGAAGACTTTTGCCGCTAGGAATCGCTTCGATTGTGACATTCGCTTTCTGTATCCCATCTAACATCGGCAAGCCTCCTCTCAACTATTGTTACATTGTACGACACTTATTGAAGACTTTCCTTCCTTGGTGGAGATTTTCTTGGATGGTTCTTATTCTTTATATACTGTCGAAAAATATGTTGTATATGATTCCTAACATGAAGCATTCATATTGCGGGATATGTTGGGATTTTTATCGAAACATTCATTTACNTGGTCGTACACATCTATATCCCTGCGCAGTTAATTATCCGTTCTATGGGCNGTTTTCACAAAATCGGCATTCTACCAGATTCAGAATTAGGGGCTTAATGACGCATAACAAGAAGGAGGCATAAGAATATGACGTATAACAAGAAAGGTACAAGAATAGAAGACGATGGATGTGAAGACTGCGGTAGTAAAAATGCCAAATATGATTCAAAGCTAGGTGAGAAAACCTGTGCCGATTGTGGATTGGTTGATGTTAATTACTCCCCAATTGATAATGTCGCAGATAGTATTTCTCAAGGGGCCGAGAGGCAAATGGAACGTGTCGGTAGAGGAAGTAGTCCTGGCACTAGTGGCTCTAAGTTAATGCCTGGTGACTTGAAAGGAGTAAAGAACAAGGCTTTTTGGAAGTTTAGTAAGAGGAAGTATGACTCTTTCAGGCAGAAGCATCCGTTTTGTAAGAAAGTTCACGACCTTATTGAATCTCGTTATGGTAAGAATGTTAGAGATGTTGTTTACGAAATCACTGAAATGGCTTGTACACCTCTTACTGCTGAGCAGGAAAAGAGTCGTTCTGAACTGAAAGATAAATCTCTATCCAAATCATTGTCCATGCCTAAACAAAGCATATGCCGTCAAAAGAAGGGTCTTAAGGGAGAGTCAGAGCATCAAAATGCTGTAATTATTGCAGATGCTATTGTTGAATTGGCTGGAGAATTGGGGATCCTGCCCAAGTTCGACAGAAGGCGTTCATTGAATAACGATGGCGTAACTTCTAAGCAGATTGTGAAGGCTAGAATAATAATCCTAAATCACTGGAAAGCCAGGTCAAGAATGGGATGGAGTAACCCAATACCTAGAAAGGCACCTGGCGAGAAAAGGTATGACGACATAACTCAAGCTATGCTGCATACAGACCAAATGCTACTAGATTTCCTACCTGAACAAATGGTAGACAAGGTACTAGAAGATGTAAGNGCAAGAGTCCAAGCACTGGGTGAAGGTCAAGAGAATGCTACAACAATCAATACTGAAGCTAGAATGATTATTGCCACNTTGACATATGCAAGCCTGACCATGATGGGGNTAGAAAAAGGACTTCTAGCAAAAATTGCCGANTGTTTGTACAGGACGGGTAGTGGCGTTAGTGCCAGTCTAGAACGTTTCCAACAGAAGGTAAANGAAGGAAGTCTTTTTGATAACGGAGCTTTTGATACAGACCAACATTGGTATGAAGAAGATGAGTAAATCGATTGATTAAAAATGTGCCATCTGTAGCACTAGATATGCGCAGAGTATTGTTAGTTTGTTGTTTGCTTATTCTAATCGGCTTTACCGGAACTGGTAATGTCTCGGCNAAACAAGCAGAAGATAGCGGTTCTGGGCCATTATTTGGTGGACAGTGGACATGGGCGAATAATTCAAGTTACAGATTCTCTGATTTGNATTCTCTTCCTGCGATAGCAGAAGATTACACGGCTACTTGGTGTACGAATTGTGTCAAAGTTGAAGATGTCTTACAGGATTTAGATGATGAAGGCATAATACAGAAGTATCATTTCCATAGGAATAATGACCATGAAGATCCTTTCGGTTCCGACAATACTGAGGCGCACTACAAACAAAGATACGGTACAGGAGCGCCTCCAATAGTAGTGTTTAATGGGACTGTTAAACAAATTGGAAGCTTACCAAATAGTGATTCTTTAGAGTCAGATTATCGCACNATAATAAGTCAATCATTACAACTTGAAGGAAATACATCTCTCACATGGACNGTGGAGGGAAATAATTCGGGAACGATTTCATGGGCANTAAATACTGATCTTACTCGATTTGGCGAGTATAACATGAGTGTTAACGCATGGATTGTGGAAAGTTCAGCAGAATTCAAAGAAGGTTCTAATGGAAAAGAAGTCTATCCTAATATTGTTAAGAAGATAATCAACCTTGGTTCTGAAAAAGTTGGTTCAACTAGTATTGAATTACCAGATGCTTTTGACGGCGATGATCTTCAAATTCATCTAATGTATCACTTTACTCCAATAGATAATTCAGCTGATGAGACAACTAGTGATTCTGAAGATAATAGCAACGATGATTCCTTGCCAAGCATTTCAGCAATAACAAGCATTATGATTTTAATATGTGCTGCAATGGTTAGAAAATCTTGATAATATGGTCAACTACCATCTGTGAGGTCTTCTTGTAATTGCCAGCGAAACTCGGGTATATCTTGAGGCGGCGGAGTCACATCAGCATAATGCCACCACCATGGAGGAGCCCCTCTTGCGCCCATTCTGGATTGGAATCTNGTTAACACATTGGTAAGCATTCTTCGAGTNCTAGGGCGCGGATAATCTCTCCGATAATACACTTGTAGACGTTCCTGCTGATCCCCTTCGTCTTCGTGATATCCTAGCATATTCAATAGTCGTTTGAATAAGCTACGCTCTGCTTGATTTCTTACAGTCACTCTTAACTGACAGTATTGAAATGATATTTCGCCATCATTCACAGTTGAAAGNGTCACTTGTGAGCCTATCGGTTGTANCATTAATGCTTCCCAAATTCTAGGAATAACCTCACAATATCTTCTTTCCCCGTCCCTGATGTCACCAATTGGGTGTTCATTTTCTGGACGGCCATTATTGCGTAAATATATCCATTCCCTACGCCCATTAAATTGGTTCCAAAAGCGCTCATAAACCATTGGATTACTAGAATCNGTAATTGGTTTGAATTCTTTTCTCCACATTTTAACCAGTTTAGAAATTGAAACTTTGGAATTATTATTTTCTAAATCTTCAACTATTATCTTCATTGCTTCGTCTTCTTTTTCAGATTTACCTTCTCTAATTTCGATGTAATATCGATTTCTACGCATTATGTAATTGAATTGTTGTCTAACTCTTTCTGCGGGGCCAAATCCTTCTTCTTCGATAAGGTCCCACTCCAATTGTTCTCTTGACAACCATCTAGGAGTCTCGCGTCTGAGACTTTTTGTAAACTCTTTCAATGAATCACTATCTAATAATTGTACGTGCTGCTCTGAAAGTAGTGAAGGNAACCCTATNGGTTGTTTATTACTAAGCTCTTGNCTCAAACTCTCAACGCTTTTGGAAATCGACACATCATCCAATAACGATAATACCACAGATGCAATAGTGTCACCCAAAGGTAGATTTGAGTGAAATCTTCCGCTGTGTATACATATTGGTTGGGCTTTTCTTGGTTTCAAAGAGGATATGTGTCTGATAATGTATGGAGCCCCATGGGCTCCTTCACCTACCTTGACTTCGTAAAAATGGCCAAGTCTACCAACTACAAGTATAGTATCTTGTTCAACAAAAACTTCCGAGGAATTACCGGAAATAACCTCATTCAACAACTGTATTGACCTTTGCAAAGGAAGTGGTATGTCAATCACTGTTTCTTGTTGATGCGTCCAATTATACTGTATTGAATACAGTATATGCCCTTTCATGGATGATGCTGGAGAAAATGCTAAAGTGATTAATGCAGCCCAAATACATGGGTTATTGGGCACGCTAGCTAGACGAGTTTTATCTTGTTTATTCCTTACTTTAAATTTGAGATTCATTGAAAAAATGCTTAGAGGCCAAGATCCTGGAGTGTTGTGAATCGTTGGAGCATGATAATTTTTCCACTCATTAATCCAAGGAAAACGGCTTATATTTTCCATTCCACCTGGATGATTATGAAATGCTATGTTTACTGTTTCTTGAAAACCTCTTCCATTTTGTTCTAACAATCGGTTTCTTAGGTCTCTAGCCCATACTGATAACGGATGAAGTCGGTAGTGTTCGGGAGGTAAAATATTCTCTTCAGCCATCCATTCAATCCAAGATAACGTTGCTAAAACAGAATCCCTGTCTACATGTCTTCTACGCTGCCTTACTCGAAAATTATAACGCTCATTTATATTGCCACCTGTGGGAATATTGATCGAGCCTAGTGCTATAACCAGTTGTGAAATATCCCAGCCAATACGTGCTTTTTCATCATAAATCATTCTAACAATCGATGCTACGGGAACATCATTGGGCAGTACTCTGCCATTGATGATTACTTTAGATGCCANAAAAGAAATTCGCGTATCATTAATCATCTGAAACCCTTGATGAAGTATTGATCTATCTTTTATGTTAAGTCTGGCCCCTCCTTCGAGTTCAGCACATATTTCTAATCCTTTTTCTTTNTCGCATGGAAATTCTAGCACTGGNTCTTCATTATTTTCTAGTTTAGCCCAATTNGTAAGATCTGTTTCAATTACCGATTTCTCAAATGATTTCCAGCGTTTAGGCGTACTTAGTTCGCCACCACCAATCATTTCTATTGCTTTCTTGTTTAANTCCACTGGAATTTCCTTATTCCAAGATTTCTTTTTGACGTTTNTNACCATAGAATTACACAAATGGCATAACCCTTTGTTGGANGCTTNTGCAAGACANATTTGACANTCTTGGCCATTCTTAGACATNATTTCTCGNTTTTTAAAATATCGAGAGTATATCAATAAAGGGCTAAATCAGATATTCTGGAATGCTTGGATTGTCCTTTCTACATCCTCATCTGTGATGTGTAAATGAANTACTGCCCTTACCGCTGTTGGTCCAACTTCCAATACATCGACNCCTTGTTCTGCTAATTTTTCTAATATCTTTTTAGCCCCAATATCGCCTTCAATGTAAACCATATTGGTTTCAACACTAGCCAAATTTACATTAAATCCATCTATTGAATTGACGGCTTCAGCTAAATATTTCGCTCGCCTATGATCTTCTTCTAATCTTTGAACGTGGTTTTCTAGAGCATAAATCCCGCATGCTGCAAGCACTCCCGCTTGCCTCATGCCGCCGCCAAACATCTTTCTCCACCTATGAGCCTTCGAAATAAAATCACTAGAACCGACTAGAACACTTCCAACNGGAGTCCCTAGNCCCTTAGAAAGACAAATCGAAATTGAATCGTATTCCTTAACCATCCTAGAAGGNGANACNCCAGTTGCAACAGATGCGTTGAATAATCTAGCGCCATCAATATGGGCTGCACATCCATTTTCATGGGCAATTTTTGCTATTTCATCAAGTGTATCTTGGGGATAACATGTACCTCCTCCACGATTTGCGGTATTTTCAACACAAACCAGAGATCCATTAGGATAGTGTCCAAGGCTGCCTTCCTGTTTACGAATTGCTTTTTCGACATCTTTAGGCTCCATTATTCCGGACTTTCCAGGAACAAGTGCTACTGAACATCCGGATAAAGCTGCATAACCGCCACCTTCGTANACATAGATATGACTGGCATTCTCTGTAATGATTTCATCACCGGGAACGGTATGAGCTCTAATTGCTATAGCATTAGACATTGTTCCGCTTGGAACGAAAAGTGCTGCTTCTTTACCCAACATTTCAGCAAGCATATCTTGTAGCTGAATAACCGTCTGATCATCACCGAGTACGTCGTCNCCGACCGGCGCATTCATCATTGCTTCTCTCATTGCAGCAGTAGGTTGAGTTACTGTATCACTACGCAAGTCTACTCGGTCACTAGGGTATTCGCGCATGAACTATCGAATGACCCATCACTCATCAATGCGGCGATTGATTAAAGAAGTTTCAAATCTCCTGAAATCTTGTTTAAATTTGATTCCATATCTGGCCCTAGGGACAATACCGTNAGGGAACCTGTTGGAACTTGGGTGTGTCCTGCATCATGGATTTTTACAGTTGTAATACCTATCTCTTTACACTGCTTCTCNAGCTTTAACAAATGCTCTGAATCATGTCCTTTAACACATATTTTCTTTTGACCTGATGCTAGCCATACTTCAAGTAAATCGGGTGTTTTTTCACCAGATTTCAATGTTGATGATACTGCAGCATGTCCCACCTGTGCTGCAATCTTGCCCTTGCCCATCTTCAACTCTGAATTTACAATAAATACCATTTTTACTTCCTCATCAATTAGAATTCTCCTGATTGGACGAGGAGCTGTTAATTTATGAATGAANGAACGAATACCCATTGGACNCGGTTAAAGCACTGGCTCATACTCAATAAGGCTTCAAGTCTTGAACAATCGCATCTATGCTTCTTCTTGGCCCAGGCCCAATACCAAGTACTGTTATTGTTCCTGGAGGAATTTCGGTATGTCCGGCATCTTTGACNATGTGTGTGATTAAATTCGAGGCTTGAGCTTGCCCTGCTATCATTTGTAAAGAGGGTAAATCATCTACTTGAAGACAAATTTTCCTTGCCCCATTATTCTTCCAGCGTTCAAATAATCTCTTCTCATTTTTGATTGCGATGATAGTGCAACTTGTAGCGGCATGGGCACATTGAACTGCCAATTTACCTGTTGAAAGCTTCAAATCTTTACGAGCAACTAAGACCATTGTAGGTTCATTATGATTCGATAACATGCCCTTCAACTACCGATAATTCAATTTCTTCAAGTGTGGGCTGGTGTTGTAATAATTTTACAAACCAAGTTGTAAACCATGCTGCTAAGGTCAAATTACCTAATGCATGCATTAAATCATAAGGGATTCCATTGGCGAGATAAATCATGAATTGACTGAATGTGATTGAACTGTCGAGAATAGAAAGGGAAACAATAAAATCGAATATGAAGGCGGTAAAAATCGAGGCATAGAACACTCTTTTGTANTTTATTCTTNCATCTAAAACCAAGTTAAAATTTGCACCGATAATAGCAACCAGTGACCANCCAAGCGCTTGATAAAGTGTCCAAATACCATTACCGATTATGAAATTGGTAATCATTGTAACTAAGATTGCGAATGCTATCCCTCTTTTTGCTCCAAGTTGAGCCCCAACCAATAATGCAGCTANCGTGACCGGTTGAACATTGGGCAGTGGCACCATCAAAACCCTAAGTAGTGAAACTCCGGCAACAATTGATGCAAATAGAATAACCTCTGGAGCCGTCTTCTTAGTGTTGCTNAACAACATCCAAAATGCAATTCCAAGTAAAACTACATCCAAAATCAAACTACTGAGTGGACCAAGTACTGGGCCATGAATGCCACTGGCTTGGAACATGAACCACCCAACAAGTGAAATGTCTTGAGCATTACCATCTAAACCATCCTCCAATGAACGATGCTATCAGAAGACACTTCTGCAAATTCTGCTGAAACAATGGCTTCTGACCCATCTACAAAATAGACCCAACCATCTCCTTGTTGTTGGTTGAAACTTTCGATATATTTGCCCATCACAGTATCGGAAATTTCAACTGATATTTGATTTTCATCGGCTGCTTTTAGGGTCAATGATAACGCGGTTTTTTCTCCTGTAATGCCGCCGTAAGTCATAGTTTGGTTATCAAATTCGAATATGATTACTTGCGTACCAAGCCACTCTTCGGGCCAATCATCCTGCCAAAGTGATTCTTGATCAATAGATTGGCTACTAGAATCGTCGATGTATTCCGACCATGAAGAGACAATATCACTAAAAGAGAATAAGAAAATGGAAAATATCACCATCATAAAAAATCTGAATGCTGAAGAATACCTCTCTCGAAGATATTGAATTCCGACAATTGCAGTGAACACCATTAATATCAATGTTAGGAGTTGAGAAAAATAATCTGTTTTTGTTTTGTCTTCCGGTTCGCTTTCTTGATAATTGGATTTTGTATAAACTTCTAAGATTCCATTATCATTTGCTAAAACTAGGATTTCTGAATCCTCATTCTTCATGAATTCTGGTGCAGCGGTACCATACCAGTCATTCATTGTGGAAAATAATCCTTCATTCACTATGTTAGAAGTATTATCGATTGAAAAAATTCCCCATCCACCCTCTACAGTATTTTTTGGTAGCATTATTTTATTATCTTGAACCAAAGATACTTCGCCACTAGAAATGAATGGGTGTTTATCTAATTCCAGACAGGATTGAGTACAATGGAATAAACCTATATTTTGCAAATCTGTTGTAATAACAGTCTGCCCGATTGAAATAGGGATTCCTGGGGATGGTCCGGATTTAGAAATCAATTCAAATGAAAAATCACTTGTATTGACTAGGACTACATTGCTTTCATATGTTGCTTGGCCATGAATCAATAATTTATCGCCAAAGGCAATAGGTGCATGTCTTATTTTTCCGATTGCTAAATCTCTAGACTCTTTCACACCTGCTTTTGATACACTCCAAAGATTGCCGTTTTCATCGCCCAAAAAATATCTATCTCCTAACTTAGATACACCATTTCTCCATCCCAGCCCGGTTTCATACTCAAAAATGTCATCTCCATTTGCAAGACAAAAACTGGCTATACCATTCCTTGTTGGGACGATGAGGTTATCTTCATCGACTAACATTGAACCTGTAATACCCCATGTGATTTTCTCGGTTTTTTGCTGCCAAATCGTTTCTCCTGTATTTGGATTCAAGGCTTCAACTGCTCCATCAGACCACCCTAACACAAGCATATCGCCCCATGAACCACAATCGCCCTCTCCAGATTTAACAAATAATAATGGTGACATGTCATGATAAGTTGAGTTTGAATTTTCACTTTGCCAAATCATTTCTCCTTCCAAATCAAAAGCAAACACTCCAGCAGAATCAGAATTAGGGTTAGATGTAGAGGTTCTAACAAAAATCATTTCCTTTTCGATTAGTGGTTTTGTAGATACAAATACATCGCCTAAATCATAACTCCAATCAAATTCAATATCTAATGATTGATTATCTGATTCCTGCGCTGTAGAATTAGGAATTGTAAATAATAGGAGAGTGATACAAAATATTGCAGCACCGTGGCGCATAAAATCACTCCATTACCCTTTGAATCGCTGCTCTGATTAGAGCACTAACCGCTTTACCGTCAGCCGCTCCTGCCGCTTGCATTACTATGCCCATCAAAGGACCCATCGCGCCCATTCCTCGCTCTTTGACAAAATCGATTCTTTCATTGATTATATCATCAATAATCGATTCTAAATCACCTAAATCTGCTGGCTTGAAACCATTATCTAAAGCATATTTTGCTATAATTTCAACAGATGGCAATGGTTTATCTGAAAATGCTTTAATTACGGCATTAACTGCTTCTCTAGTTAAATCGCCATTTTCCTTGGCGGTAAGAACTGCTTTGCACAGTTGAGGATTTTCGTCTTCATTTTCTAATAATACTGCCGCCCAACCCTTGTGTGGCAAATCTCCACATAAGTCAACAAAGTTGTCATCCAACTCTCTTGCTAAAAGTTGATTTGACTGATCATTGGAAATGTCATATCCAGCAATTCTATTCTGCCGTTCAGTATCTGTCATAGGCAGATTTGAAATTATATTTGACCAGTGTTCTTGAGTAAGAGGTGTTGTAGGAATATCAGTCTCTGGATACATCCTTGCCCCACCTGGCAACGGCCTCATCGGAGATGTTGTTCCATCTTCAGGTGCGCCTTTTTTGATAACGACATTTCTGACCTCTTGTGGCACTCTATGCCAAGCCATTCGAGCTCTATCAAGAACGCTCTCTAAAGCAAGTTCGGCTTGCCATGAAGGTGCCAAACAAAGAACAAATGCATCTTCATTTCCAAGCCCTAATTCCTTACTGACTGAAGAAACATGAGTTTTTTCTATGCCATAAGCAGGCAATTCATCCGAGTGAAAAACTCCTTTAACACCGGCCAACTTTGCTGCACCAGCAAGTTCACGTCCAAGGCGAGGCATTTGTGCTCCTTCTTTGTCTAATTCCTTAGTACCAATTAATCCATTAAGTCCGGGCAACGGTAATGCGAGCATAACGTATTTTTTATCAAGACCATTTTTGACCATTTTAGATTCGCAATCCGAAAAAATTTCAGAAACATCCGCCAGCCTAAGAGGTAATGTTTGCTCGACTTTTTTGGCAACTTCAATCTCTACATCATTGTCAGTTGAACGTCTGTCAGGAGGCAGTAAAGGTAAATCTAAATTCGATCTTAATTTATTTGATAGTCGATAAAAGTGTAATTGTCTAGCCATTTCTAATCTAATAATTCTTGGAATCCATGATAAATCTTGACACCCTTTAATCTCTATTCTATCACCACATGCAATTGATACATTCAAATCTTGGCGAATGCTTCCGAGCCCCCTTCTTACTCTCCTAGTTTGTCTTAATGCGCGTCCTAAGGCGATTGCGGTTTGTTTTGCATGTTCGGGGGATTTTACATCGGGTGCAGTAGCGATTTCAATTAATGGTAAACCTAAACGATCTAAATTATAGATTACTTGCTCTCCATTTTCTGTCGAGATAGTATCTAGTTTCCTTGCACTATCTTCTTCCAGACATAAAACATCGATTCCGACTGGCCCTCCTTCGGTGGATAATTTACCATCAGTAGAAATTAAAGTTGTGCGCTGAAAACCGCTGGTATTTGATCCATCAACAACCGTTTTCCTCATAGTTTGGAACAAAGAAACCGGTTTAGCCTCAACCAAAGCAGAAACTATCAATGCTATATCAAGGGCATCTTTGTCATGACAAAGTGGTGGTTGGTCGTCTAGTTCAATTAGGCCAGCATTAGGAGACTGAACATAAATAAAAGAACGATTTCTTCTAGATTCGAATCTAGCAGCGACATCAACCTTTCCTCCCTCTCCCCTAGATGCACGTAGTTTTCGAGAATATCGAGGCCACGCATCTGGAACTGTATCGATACTCACATCGTATAGTTCTCCTGATTGCCTAGAATGTAATTTTCCAGTTGAAAGTTGTTGGTGTACTTCTAAGCCGCACATGAAGCCTATTTTTTCTGGGTCCAAGGCGTTAGCATCGCTTACATCGCCCTCGGGTTCAGTAACATGTGCATCGGCCATGACAATCCCAATAGTTCATCATTCAAGATAGCAGCGGAAAATGTCAGACAATCTGAAGAGTTTCATATCCGGATGGGCGCATGATACTTCCTTGAGACACTAACTTCTCGATGATATCTTCGGTTTTTGTTCTAGAAATCTTATACTTCTCTGCTTCATTATATACATCCAGTACATTAGCAACTTTCACCTTGTTAGTAGATTGATTTTGGAGGGTTGAAATTATTTCTAAAATAGTTCTTTCCTGATTTCGAACCGAGGTTTTCTTACCGGTTTCAATTGTAGTCATGTCGAAATTTTCTCCCATTAGTTCATTTCTCCAAGTCTTTGTAAGTCTAATTGCCCTTTCCACGTCTTCCACATTTGCAACTGGTGAGAGGCGTATTCTAGCGCTTGCTTCTGCCATTCTTGCTACAGCCTCTAATGAACGAGCTGTAATTGAAACACTGTCTGAAGATTCGCCGCCTTTCTTTCTCGTTTCAACATAAAACTCAACTATTTTGTTTTGAGCATCGTTTTCGAGTTTAGGATGAATTGATCTCTTCGCATAAGCGATATATTTACGAATCAAATCTCGAGCTAATATTTCATCTCCCTCTTGAGACTTTTGTAAACCAGAAACTGAACCTTTTGCTGGATCGGGCGCACTGCCTTCGGTAACAAGAAGTTCGCTAGTCCCTATCAAGCGATTTTTAATTATGTGATTTGCAATTTTAGAATCCTTGGATTCATCAGCATCATCGGTTAACAACCAAATTATATCAAATCTTGAAATCAAGGGCGGTGCTAAATTGATTTGTCCAGTAAACGGGGTTTCAGAAACTGGCTCAAAACGTCCATTTTTCGGGTTGGCTGCGGCGAGTACTGCACACCTTGTTCTTAGACTGGCATTGATACCGGCTTTAGAAATGGAAATAGTTTGTTGCTCCATTGCCTCGTGCATACTAGATCTATCGCCTTCATTCATCTTATCGAATTCGTCAATAGCAGCCAATCCTAAATCTGCTAGAACCAAGGCGCCCGCTTCTAAAGTCCAACGGCCTTCGGCTGCAGAGTCTTGAACTGCTGCAGCTGTAAGACCGGCTGCGGAAGCAGATTGACCCGAAGTAAACCTTCCACGCGGGGAAATTCTTGACATGTAGTTCAATAATTGAGATTTAGCAACACCCGGGTCTCCCATAAGGAGAATATGAATATCTCCTCTATTCCTTGTACCATCTGGATTCAATCGTGCTACTCCACCAAAGAGTTGGAGCATTAAGGACTCTTTAACTCGGTCCATTCCAAAAATAGATGGCGCTATACTCTTAGTGAATAAGTCGTAGATGTCATTTCTACTGGCCAATTCTTTAATTTCCAATTCTTCATCTTCTGAAATTTTAATTTCTTCTAATGGTACATTTTGACGTTCGAGTGAGTGTATTCTAAGGAATATATCGAATACCGGTGTATCCTTNCCTCCCTTTCTTTGTGAGCGTATAAACAGTACACCGTTCGCCTTCACNCTATCNCCCGGATTTAATTTACCTGCTAAATCATGTTCNCCAATNCAAATTATCCTTTCCGGCTGAATNCCACCTTTCATTTGTTCGGGAAGTTCTTGAAGTTCAATGAATTGAGAATTTATCAATATCGATTCGTCTTGCTGTAAAACAAATCTGGTTTGGCGCTTTGGCTTTCCGCAACCACCATCGATTTGAGAACACTCGATCGGCTCTACCAATTCTTGTTCATTNGGTTGATTCACAATCATTACATGTCCACAAGACGCACATTCAAATGAGGCAGAATAAATCCTAGGTCTTACGCCTGAAATTTTAGTTGTAACCGCATCTATTGCTAACATCTGTCCGATGTCATCTGAACGCAATTGTGACACTATTCTTACTTGGTCGCTTGGTAGATGAACAATGCGAACAAATGGAAACATATTGGGATGTCCAGCATCTCGTAAAAACTGTCTCAGTGCATGATTTGCTGCATGGAAGTGTAGTTCTGGATGTTCGATTATGTCATGTGCAAATTCATCGTCAAATCCCTCAATTATTCTATATGAAACTTCTAAGGATTGTTCATCTGGCCAATTTTGAGCAAGGTTGTGTACAGCTTCAGCATATAAATCTTGAATCATTGAAGTCCATCGTGCTGGTAAATCAAACTCTTGTAACAACTCATCACCCCCCACACAATGTCGCGAACAGTTATGCAAATCGCCAACTGTTTATCTACTCTTTTCTACCTATTCCCCCACCCCTTCGCTTCCACTGGAGAAAATGTGGCTTTGTATCCTTTTTTTGAGTAAAACACCCATGTCCACTGCCCATTAGCCATGACCGCAGAACCAATGAGTAATGAACTTCTAGAGTGTTTATGCCCAAGCATTCTTTTGCGCCCGTTCTTGGTCAAGTTGATAGATATGTGCTTGATTCCAAACTATTAGAAAATCGTCTTGGAGATCCNACCTCTAGAGAAATTTTAGTTCATATTGCTCCCGAAGGTGTTGATTTGATTCAGGAGGGTGAAAAATTACCTGTGATTATCTACCTAGCGCCATTTACCTCTTCAGGNCCTGCAAGAGCAGGGTGGAAGGCTTTCTCTGAGAGNATATTNCAAAGACATGAGAGGTTGGTTGGAAATGGTNAAATGCCTCCTTGTTTGCTAGTTTTACCNGATACTTTTACTTCTTTAGGNGGNAATCANTTTGTTGATTCCCCTGTAATGGGAAATTGGAGTACATGGTTATCTAGCGACCTTAAAGATTCTATTATGCAACGCTATTCATGTAATGGAAAGTTCGGCTTAATTGGAAAATCTTCTGGAGGTTATGGTGCGATGTATAATGCTTTAACCAAGCCAGGCCAATGGGATGGTATTGTAAGTCATTCTGGTGATGTTGGTTTTGAAACTATGTTCATGCCTACTTTTACTGAAACTATTACCCATATTTCCCGTTATGATTCGCCGGCCAATTACGTTGATTCGGTAATGAAAGCTGGAAAGATGAGTTCAGATGATTTTCACACTTTGATGATTTGTGCTATGGCTGCTTCATATGACCCCGGTATTTCCGAGGCTGACAATCCTTTAGGAATTCAATTACCTGTTGATATGAAATATTGTGAACTTGATGAACACCGATGGTCGAAATGGCTTGAATTCGATACTCTAAAATTGATTGAATCTAATTCAAATAATCTTAATTCATTAAAATTATTATTTTTCGATTGTGGAAATCAAGATCAGTATGGCATTCAATATGGAAGTCGTAAGTTAGCAATTAGACTGTCTGAGTTGGGAATTAATCACATTTGGGAAGAATTTGATGGAACGCATTCGGGCATAGATTTCAGGCTAGATACTAGCCTACCGCTGCTATCTAAATCACTGATGAGTTGAGCCGGTTAATTCATCAGTCCCCTATGGATGGAATATCATGGACGAACCAATGGACTATGCAAGTGCTGGCGTAGATATTGATTTGGAAGGTTCGGCTGTGGCTTCATTGATTTCTTCCTTGGGCCGTTCTGTTCGTACTACTGGAACTCCTGGTGCGCCTGTTGATCTACCTGGTGGATTTGGTGGATTAATTGAATTTGGAGAACACCTTCTTGCTTTGGCAACTGATGGAGTGGGAAGTAAACTTCAGATTGCCTCGCTCCTCAACCAGTGGGGCGGAGTTGGTATAGATTGTATGGCAATGAATGTCAATGATTTACTATGTGTTGGAGCGGAACCAATTGCATTTGTCGATTATGTTGCTGTACCCAAACCGGACCCTGAAACCCATGCTGCCCTAGGAGCATCTCTCACTGAAGCATGTCGACTCGCTAGAGTAACATTAGCTGGAGGGGAAACCGCATCACTACCCGGTATTGTAACNGAGTTAGACCTATCTGGTACCGCGCTAGGATATGTCAAGAAAGGTGAGGCAATTACAGGGGAGAATCTACAACAAGGTGATCTTCTAATTGGACTCCCTTCATCTGGAATTCATTCCAATGGTTATTCATTAGTTCGTCGAATTATCGAGCATTCAAACTACGACTATACTAGTGAGGCTCCTTTTGATGTAGAAAGTATTGGTAGAGATGTTTTAAGATTTGTAGGTAATGAGAAAAAGAAAATAACATTAGGAGAGATTTTCCTAAATCCAACAAGAATCTATTGCGATCCAGTGGTTGATTTGATTCATCATGCGCAGAAAAATATTGATTTCTCAATAAGGGACNTGCGTGCAATTTGTCATGTAACTGGAGGCGGTTTATCCAATCTATTACGTCTTCATGATGAACTAGGCTGGCATATCAGTNACCCTCTCCCCGTTCATCCAGAGTTTTCATGGCTGCAAGAAATTGGGGGGGTTGAAACGCGCGAAATGTACCGTACTTTCAATATGGGAATTGGAATAATTATAGCAGTCAGTGCCGATAAAGCAGAGACTATTTGTAATTGGTTACAGGAAAAAATGGCTGGTGTTGAAATTATTGGAACCGTTGTGGAAAACGGCCATAAAGTGACTCATGCCATTGAAGGTGTAGAATTCACTCATTACTAATTTAATTTTGATACATCGTCTTTGGTATTGAAATTATTGAAATGATCTGCCAATTCATCGCTTATTACCGAGGGTATATCTGCAAAAAGCTCTCTAATATTTACACCCGAGAAATTGATTAATTCTTTATTTGAAATTAAAGATAACAAAGGTTGCCGATTTCCAAAACTATCTACTGGGGTTGCATTTTCAAAACTTTGAAGCCATCTAATTCCTTCTCGCCCTAGATTAAATGCATCGCATGGAATAAACTGGATTTTACCTTCGATATTATTCATACACCATTTGATTATATCTAATGCTCCAGATAAATCAGATGGGTCTGACCAAACATCTCCTTCAAATAAATTGATTCTAGATTCATCGCCACAAAGAGTAATTATTTTTGAATTTTCTATTCCCTTACACAAATTATAGATTCGGCGTGTTCCCATTTTCATTAGAGATTTATCTTCACCCATGCGAGAACTTTTTCCACCGGCTAAAATAACAAAGGTAGTCATGGTTATCATCAATGAAGTTCGTCAAGTCTATTCATTGCGCCTTCTAATTCTAGTAATAAACTTCTAACTCGTTCCAATAGTGCTTTTCTCTCCCTCGAAGAGCGAGCCTCTGGTAGCCATTCTAATAGGCGCCTAACATCTTGAGCATCTCTTTTGACCGTCCACTGTAATACCGACTCCATTACAGGGTCTTCGGTTGGAAGAAATCTCTCACTCATGATACTGCTAAGTTAAACCGGTGTTTCAAGTATTTGATTTTAATAACTTAGTTCTTATCTTTTCGAATAACTCGCCNCCCTTAGGTGCGGATTTCACCAATTGTTTCAATTCTCCTATACCTTGGCCTCGCACGGAAATAAAAAGCATGGCTATCTGGTGCCATAAGTCACTCTGCTGTGCCATTGCAATCAGCCATTCGTCATCGGGAATTTTTTTCTCTGAGCGATTCATCTCCTCAGCAATTTCCAAAATTGTTTCGAGCGGCTCACTTTTATTGAATAAATGGATAAATACAATCCACGGATCTTCTTTCAAATCCTCATCATCCAAATTTGCCAGTAATAATCCTGCCAACTTTAGGTCTTCTTTTCCATGTCTCTTCCAAAGTTTAGGAATTATTTTCCCCAACTTTTTCCTACTAGGGGCATTAGTTAACAACCACGATGTTAAGGTTCGCATTTCTGGATCTGTACAGCCATAATGGAAAGAAAATGCGCCTTGTTTGGCCAATATATCTGTCTTCGGTTTGGTATTAACTCCGGGAGTTCCCGCTTTGTATGCTTGAAGTAAAAATTTCATCGTCTTGCGCTTAGACTTGAGAATATTTGGCGATGTTTCTGCCAGTAGTTGGTCTAGTTGTAAATTCATTTCTTAGCACCATCAGTCGATTTCTTTCGAACGACATCGAATAAGTCGCCGACCAAATTAACTGAGTCTCTAAGAGTTCCTAGCATTTTATCAATGACATTCGGATCTTCGAATTTCTCTCTAACAATTTCACGGAGTTCTGCTTCAATCTTCTCGTGCTCATCATCATCTATTTCGAATAAATCTCTCAAATGAGCTAAAACCCTAAACTCGTCACGGGATAACGAAGCATTAACAATAGCAATTTCAAACACCTTAGTGTAAATCTCCTTAGCTTCTATTAACGTAATTGGATTTCCGCCTTTTACTGATTTACCATTCCTGATGGCTTCATAGATTTTGGAAGGTTGGTCTTCATCAAGATTTAACGCACTGGCTAATTTAATGACAAGACGCTTCTCTTCTCTAGTCAAAATACCGTCTACTAGCATCACTTCTATCGTGCTTTGGAAAGCCTCCAAACTATGGCACAGAACTTCGGACACAGTTAGCCGATGCACTTACTGTTCTTGAATTAGTTGCTCACTAAAAAACGATAAAAATGCTATTTTTGGACAAGAGCATTCAATAAGTATAGCAATGTCGGAAGTTTGTTCACATCCTGTTCACGCTTCAAGATTCGTCTTGNAGCCTTGGAAAGTTAGNNNGGTTTCCTTCCGACTTTTTGTTCAAGATGTGGATATTAAAGGAGATATTCAAATGAGAAAAAAATCAAACCATCGCGGAGGGCATGGCCCAAAGCAGAGCAAGGCGATGAAATACCAAATTCGCGCTGATATTAAAGTAAATGGAACCGTACAAAGAAAAGACATCATAGGCGCCATAATGGGTCAAACTGAAGGTCTACTTGGTGATGAGTTAGAGTTGAGAAAATTGCANCGTACAGCCAGAATTGGGCATGTAGATGTTGAAATGGAAACCAAGGGCGGAAAGGTCCATGGAATGATAATTATACCTAGTAGTNTAGATAATGTGGAAACNGCTATTATTGCATCNTCGCTTGAAACTATTGATAGAATAGGCCCTTGTACTGCAAAAATTGTAGTTATGGAAATTCTAGATATTCGTGCTAACAAGAGAAACGCTGTTGTTGACAGAGCAAAGGAGTTATTGTTGAAAATGGTCAATTCAGGAGAGGCGGCCTCAAAGACAGTAATTGAGGAAGTTCGCTCGGTTTTGACTGTTGGAACNGCTACATCATTCCACGGACTAACATGTGGCCCAAATATCGAATCTTCTTCTTCACTAATAGTTGTAGAAGGAAGAAATGATGTTAGAAACCTACTAAACTGTGGCGTTAAAAATGCTATAAGTGCAGATGGTGCAGGAGAAATGAAGCAAGAATTAATCGATTTAGCAAATGGTAAGGAGACTGTTATTCTTGCAATCGATGGAGATAGAGGTGGGGAAATGTTGTTCAGCCAGTTAATGGAAATGATGAAAGTCGATTTTGTTGCACAAGCCCCAGTTGGCCAAGAGTGGGAACTTCTCCCGCAAAAGACTGTTACAAAGTGCTTATCGATGAAAANTGAAGCGAGTAAATTCGCTCATCAAATTAGCAAAAAGCAGGAACAAGATGACAAGAAAGCAGGAGTCGAGGATAAAAATTGGGCCGATGATATGGATGAAACTTTTGAGCAAAAGGAAGTCCCAGCTGAAGTTCATGAATTCTTTGACCATCTCGATGATTTAGAGCCAAAGAAAGCCCTTTTCGTAATGGTTGATGGTACAGTTTCTGANCCTGTTGGCCCTGCTAAATTAGCAAAGGCGGCAGAAGAAGCAGATGGAGCAATTGCAATTGTATTCAATGGNCCTGTGAGTGAAAGAACTCTTGAGATTGCATCAACCGCTGCAATTGAAACTGTTGTTGGCACTAAAGCCGGCAAGGGATATCAAGANCGGGATGATGTCAAGTCTTGGTTAGTTGACGTACATCGTTGAATTTAATCATTTCAATTCATAATCAGAAGGCGCTAATTTCTTAGCAGTTGCAATGCCGTCAAGGCAAGCTAAATAATCGCCATTAGATATTATGGCAGTGCTGTCTACAATTGAATTGCCATTCAAATCAATTATCTGATACCCTGCATCAAAAATTATNTGAAAAANCTCTTTTGNAGTTCTATTGATTGANTGCAATATTGNATCTTGTANCTCAAATAAGATATAATCGATCTTCTTATTTTGTAAANGCNTTGAAGCGCCCCTAAGAACATCGGATTCAAATCCTTCAACATCTATTTTCATAAAGTTGATTTTATCGATTTTAAGTTCCTCGGATATTGCATCAACCGTGCGTACATTGACTTCGATTTTACCAACTGTCTGACTACTAACCACGTCTCCAAGCGAATGATGTCCATGGAACTCCTTTACGTGCAATTGCATTCTTGACTTCTCTTTACCCAATGCAATGTCATGCACTGTAATGTTATTCATGTTACGTAGTTTTTTTTGGGATTTTATTTTTTCAAAGTTGTCTGGGTGAGGTTCGAAGGCATGAACATGCTGGCATCTGTGAGCGAACCAATTGGTTACAACCCCAATATTGGCGCCTATATCAAAAACAATATCATTCGACGAAATTAGAGGTTCAATTCTATCTAACCACGGAACAGCATCACATACTTTACCACTATCTAGGGCCCAATGTAACCTCTCTCCATAATTTATAACGCGTATCAGGCCCCTCTGTTTATCATGGACAAATAGTTCCAAATCGCTGTTTGTAATTTTACGATCTAATGAAGGATAAAAAATAAACCGATTAAAAATACGTCCTGGAATTCTTAATACATAGAAAAAAGCACGTATTGGGAGACTATATCTCTTTCTCGATTTTGTAATGAACAATCCCCCTTAGATAAGAGTAAATGCTACTTGTTTATGAGTTGCGCCCCGATTATTAAAATTAANATTGGATATTGGTTATTCGGGTATATTAAGAGGCCCCTTAGNCGTGCCTCGCTCATGAGCGAAGATGATTCCTCGAGTTGGCCGGAAGATGAGGACCCTTTCTCCACTATTGTAGAAAATTCTGAGGAAGTGGAGGAGTCCCAGAAATCAAAAGAAATAGAAGATGTCAATGAAGATAAAGAAATTGATGAGGTTGATNGTGAGGAAACTATTGTTAATATTCCTTGGAGTTTACCAATTAGATCAGCACCTATCATGGCTCAAACAGGAGATATTGTTCAAGAATTCCCATTGAATGAAAGCCCTGACGGGCATAATTGTACTTCTTTAGTAGTTAACGATGAGCTAATTAGAATTGTTGAGGCAAACTATGGTGAAGATGGTCNAAGGCGNCTCAATATTAAATCTGCAATGAAGCACGAACTAACTGGTTTTTCTCACAATCATAATGAATTGATGCACAAACATCAGTGGTTATGGATTTCATCATTCTTTATTGGATTGATTACTTCAGTTTTTATTCCTGTGATTTCTCTTTTTGGGCAATTTTTACTTGCTACAGGGTTAATTGGATGGATTTATATGCACTTGGANGTTCATAGTCTAGAATTTTCAGCAAATGGTTCAAAACATAGAATTTCATTCACGGGATATGGTTCAAATAGNCCGCGATTTAGAGCTAGTATGGCTTTAATTGGGCCAACTTTGGCTAAATATATGGAGACTGGTGAATTCGACACAGAATCGATCAATGTACTCCATGAGTCTTTATCTGAGCCACAAAACCCGCCGCTTCAAGATTCTTCTAATCTAGATAATGCCCAAATGATTACACCTTCTTCACAAATGCAACCATTCGAACAACCAACCGAAAGCACAGAAGCAAATTCACTTCCATCCCCTCCGCATCTATCAAATTCAAATGATTCAGTTGTTGAAACAAACAACTTACCGCCGCCCCCGCCTCCACAAGAAATGGAACAAAATAGTCCACNGAATCCACNAGAAGTCAATCCTCCTTCGCCACCAATACCGTTGGGGCCGCCATCATCAGTGGATTCCAATTCTCATGCCCCGCCACCTCCTACGCCTTCGGGCCCGCCTTCAACGATGGATTCCAATTCTCATGCCCCGCCACCTCCACCTCTAGCACCACCTGCACCTCCAACCCCTACAGGACCACCTTTACCGCCTCCTCTAGCCAATTCTTCACTACCGCCAGCAACATTACCTCCACCATTACCTCCGCCAGTTGGATTGGGTTTAGGGCCAATTGATGCGGGAGAAGTTCCATTAAATGCACCTCTACCCGATGCTCCGGAAATTGCAGTGAAAGCCTCTCCTNTAGAGGAATCATTGACTGCTGATGAACAAAATGAACTACTAAATGAGTTGAAATAAGTCAAATTGCTTCGACTATTACTCCGCTAGCGGATGGAATGTTCATACTATTGATTAGAATCTTNACTTCTTGATTTAATGAATTAATATCAGCAGAAGAAGGCAGGGATTTTTCATCTTTAGATAATGATAATGGGAAGCCTGGACCTGGTATTCTGTTTAATGCTACTCCAAGTCTCTTAGCATCCTCCAAGAAATTACCTTTAGCACTAGAATGTCTTGCCTCTAGCCTTATCTTCATCCATTTTTTATACTTAGGTAAAATTGAGATGATTTGATTGAGTATTGCTTTCCTCTCCTGATCTTTTTGATCTCCTGTAGGAATTAACCTTAGCACAATTCTTAACATTCTGTCAATCCTCATGTCTCTTGGCTCGATTCCAACATGCGGTGCTATTGATTTTCTTATCCTATTAATTGGGTTTGTCTCTGTACTTGTTATCGTTCCGGCAATTTCGTCTAAACCTAAAGCTAGTAAAAATCTTGAAAAGGCATCTAATAAATCATCATCCATTAATTCGGTTGAGAGAGTATTTACTGCTTTGCCTATTGGTTTTATTTGGGGTTTCTGTTCTTGAGTCTCTATTACAGAATCTNTATCTGGCTTAGCTATTGTTTCAACCTCTGATTCTTTGTTTCGTGAAGGTTGATTTTTTGGTTCAATATTTTGTTCTGGGTATTGAATTATCTCTTCGGACTCGGGGGTGTTTTGTACATCCATCGCGTCCAACATCGCTTCATGAGCGTCTTCTAAAGTATCCTTAGTGTCTTTAATTGATTCTGGAATTGGCAATAATGTTTTTCTAATCGGATTAGGTTGCCAAGGGACGAAAACAAATTCTGAATCCTCAATGTCCTTTGTTGAAAGATGCTTCATGAATGATGGGATTTTTTCATTTAATTGTGATAGTTTTAGTGGGTCTTGTAATTGCTCTTGAACCTGAATTGCTAGATTGACATCACGGTTCCAAGGTAAAGCCGAGAGTCTTCTTCTCAGCGATTCATGATTTGAAATTAATGGTCTGATAGCCCCTAATGTCTTCGCAACTTCAACAATGTTTTGTTCGAGTTGAGCGGTTAAATGCCCTACATACCAACCAGCATTATCATATTGTAATAATTCATTTCTCAATTTGGATTCTAATCTATCGCCAACCGACGAAGTAATTACTGAATTGCCGGTTAATGTAACATTATTACTAATTCCAAATTTCCTAGACTGCGCTACAAATTCTTCGAACTCTAATAGATTAAATCTCGAAGAAATTGTATCTTCGGATGCCTTACCCTGTTTTATCAATTCTAATAATTCTGATTCTAACATTCTACGATGCCGCGTTCTTCGTCTAGAATAATTTTCAATCATTAGAATAGTATCTTCAATAATATCTTGTCCAGCGTCAATTTCACGCAATAAAGCAATACGCTTGTTGACCGATTCTTCACCATCAAATGAGGTGTCTATGTCTAGTAATCTCTCAATGCATTCGACTCTTTGTTGCCATAAAGTCTGTGCTTCTTTTATAGTTTTCAAAGCGCTTCTAGAATCTTGCTCAATTAAGGAATTATAGCCATCTAATTCCAAACCTAACGTTTGATATCTTTCAATTATAGACAATGATTCTAATTCAAATTGTCTAGATTTTTGTTCAAGGTTTTCCACTAAGTCAATCAAATCTTCAGTGTTTTCAAGATACCCTGAATAATTTTGTCCTTCATTTTCATCGGGCCAAATTTTAGTTAATCTTTGATATTTTTCTAACCAGTGCAAATGCTTAGTTACGCTCTCACTGAGTTCGGGTATATTGGTTTCCCATTCCATTAACTCATCGGGGCGAATAATTTCGTCATGAGAAAAAATTATTCCCTTTTCTCTCCATTCAATAATTTGATTATTGACATCGGATAAGCGCTGATGTAAATCATCGCTAATTGAAGAAATTTTAGCCTTAAAATCGATTAAATCTATTTCGCTCGAGCGTCCAATAAGCGCGAGTCTCTGTTTTTCATAATCTTCTGCAATCTTATCATCAAATGGAGCTAATTTATCTATAATCAATAATCTTAACATTTCATATTCTGTATGAAGTCTCTGTTTTTCTGCAACTTCCTCTAAGGCTTTAATCATCGGTAAATCAATGATATATTCAGCATCGTATCCCTGTTCAATTAAAACTTCTACGGAGCTGAATATAGTTCTCTTTTGTCTTGCTTCGTTTTGCTCTAAAATAGACAATTCCTCATCTATTTTGCTTGACATTTCTGGCGACTTGAGCATCGGAAGAATGACTGAAAGCTGGGGGTGCGAAGAAGGATCTAATGAGTCACAACGAGCCAAGAAAAGTAACATATTTTCTCCTTTGCGTACTGCATCCCATTCTGTCTTATGCTGATGAAAAACCAATTCCCACGGTCGATTATTTTTAGCCCATTGATCATATTCTTTTTGGATTATATCTCCATTCATTGGATCATTTAGTCTTTCTAACCAGTTAGAAAATAATTCATTGAATAATTCATTCTTCTCCAACCATCCGAAATCTAATCTATCTCTTAGACTGTTAGATAAATTAACTAGGTATTCAACTCTCAATAGGGATTCTGTGGCAGATTGAGAATTCTCATTGAGGAATTTCTCAATTCCGCTAATTTCCCAACCCTGACTAGCCCAAGTTTCAACATTTTCACTAAACCAAGGCAGGTTTGATTCGCCATCAACATTACCTTCCATATGGCGACCTCAGCACTGTTGAATGGCGAAAGCCTTTGAATGTGAGCAAAGAACGATGAGAAAAATGGGGTTTTTGTGTAGATTTTTTGGTCTTCGGTGTAAAATAAAAGGTCGTAAAATCGGCTTGTTCATCCCTAGTTTAGCCGATGAGCATAAAGAGGCAAAGAAAACTCGTGTGCTATGGAACCACTAACCGCTTTGTTTGGAATCGCTGTATTAGGCGCTGGAGGGGGTACTGGATATTGGCTGAAAAAGACCCATGATAAATTAGTAGAGGTAACTGAAAATAATCTAGTTTTACAACAAAGTCAAGGCGCACATTTCAGTCATCTTAACAGTGAGGTATCTAGAATGAATTCTAGATTAGCAACACTGAATGGAATGGTTGAAGCATTACGTGCAACAAACCCTGAACTTGATGGTGCGTTATTAGCACACAACACTATTACACATTTAGAACAGGTTGGCGAAATCGGTGATTCATTGAATGAACATGGATTATTTGTTGAAGCTTTAGAGGCTCTAGAAATGTTGGTTTCTTCGGTTTCTATCGAAAGTAGCATCGGTGATTCAAATCTTCTAAATCAAATAACTTCAAATTTGGTATTGCGGCTTTTGGAAACTTTTGATTCGCATAATATGACTGCTGATAGTATGGGACTTAAGCCAATCACTGCCCACAAACTAGGCCATGCTAGCCTTTCACTAAGACGCTATGATTGGGCGGAAACTTGTTTTGGTATCGCATATTCCTCCTCTCCTGGCAATAGTAATATTTTGGAAGCTTTGGAGTACATTGCAATAGAAAAAGGCGATGAAGATGTTAGAAGACACTGGTTGGAAGCTCGGATGACTGTTCATCCTGATAACCCAGAATTACTACGTGCACATGCCCATTTATTGGCGAAAATGGGGGATATGGAAGCAGAAAGGGATGTAAGAAGATTGGAGGCTTTAGGGCTGGATACTCCTGCTGATAGGTCATTATTATCAGGATTACGTGCTAGAGCTGGTTCTCGTTCTGAAGCATTAGAAGCAATAGAAAATGCGCTACAAGAAGATCCGAGTCAAGCAAGTGATTGGTTAAGTTATGCTAATTTACTATTCGAAGAAAATGAGACCTCAAAGGCGTTAGAAGCCGCCGACAAGTGTCTTGAAATTGATAGACAATGCGGAGAGGCATGGGCTTTGAAAGCAAAATTACTAGCCCCAAAAACTGGCCGATTGAAAGATGCACTAAAATCTGCAATTCATGCAGTTGCATTAGACTCGGGAGGAGTTGAACTAATCTTACTCAAAGCGGACTTATTGCTGTCTGAAGGGTCTGCTTCCGCCGCAGAAGAATCTTTGGTTAAAGCACTTGAAAAAGATAAGATGAATGGAGAATTAAGAGCCCGTATAGCCACAAGACATCTGCTTGATGGAAGAATAAATGAGGCTCAAAAATTACTTGATGAAACCCCAGTAGGTATTGACCATGCATTACTACATGTTGTTGAAGGCAGGCTACACTTATCAAATGCAGACAGAACTAGAGATGGTACTGGGGAAACCGATGTTACTTTACTATCTGTGGCAATATCAGCATTCGAAAATGCATTAAAACTCAACCGTGAATTGGGTGTTGCTTGGCTTGGAATGGCGAGAACAAATAGGCTATTGAAAAATATTGATTCTGCCGAAGAATCCTTGGCAAGGGCGGGCAGGTTATTACCAGAAGACGACCCGTCGGTTGCTGCAGAATCTGCCCTTCTGTTCCTCGATAAAGGCGATATAACAGCAGCAGCACAGCAAATCGATATAGCAGATATCCATGGACAGAGTCCAATTATCACATATGTTAGAGGAAACATTGAAGCAAGAACTGGACATTTAGACAGAGCATTAGATTATTATGCAAAAACACTAGAGAAAGACCCTGGACATATGCGTGCTAGACTAAACAGATGTAGTATTTACATGGCATTAGATGAAGGCAAAAAAGCATTGGACGATGCTGAAATTTTATTAGATTTAGCGCCTAATTTTACACTTGCTCGATTCAAGAAAGCCGAGGCTGAAATGAGTCTAGGTGAATGGTCAAATGCGCGTTCTGACCTGGAAATGGTGCTTGAAAAGGCCCCCCATCACCATCAAGCTTTAACTCAACTAGCAGCCTGTTTTGTTGCCCTTAAGAGGCCTGAAAGGGCAGAAGGGCCGCTTAATGATGCGTTAAGAATTGAGCCAAACTATGCACCTGCATGGCATCAAAGAGGGTTGTTATATTTGGAATGGGGCAAAGACGATAATGCACTAAGTGATTTTGAGGCTGCAGTAAAGTGTGACGGTAACCATATTGACGCCCACTTACATATAGCTGCATTACACCATGAAGCAGAAAGATATCAACAGGCTAGTCTGGGTTGGAGGTCTGTTTTAGCTATAGATGCGGATCATATCGTTGCAAAAACCAGACTCGATGAGTGCGAAGTAAAATTACTGGCAAAATAATTTGATTGATTTCAAATAATTCCAATAACCTTTACTAGAATTCGTTTTCTTCTCTGTCCATCAAATTCCGCATAGTGGATTTGTTCCCAGTTACCTAAATGTAATTCTCCATTCTTTACAGGCATCGTAACCTGTTGACCTAATAATTGTCTTTTTAGATGAGCGTCGCCATTGTCTTCGCCTGTTCTATGATGATGATATTCTTCTCCTTGTTTGCCATCTATTCCATAGAATGGTGCAATTTTTTCTAACCATTTCATTATGTCATGATGAAGGCCATACTCTAAGTCATTAACATAACAAGATGCGGTTATATGCATTGGGTTTACCAAAACCAAACCATCTCTAATACCACTATCAGATACAACCTTTGACACATCCCTAGTAATGCATACAATTTCATACCTCTTTTCTGTTTCAATCCATAATTCTTCAACATATGTTGCCGCTTGGCCTTTTACTAATGTACCCATATCAGTCCCGTTTAAGCGAATACGATTGGATGTATCATTTAATCCCTTAATGGTTTGATTACTACATAATTTTCAACCTAGACTGTATAGAAGTTCTATGCGGATAGTGAGTTTAGTGCCTTCGTTGACCGAAACTCTGTTTGCACTAGGTTTGAATTCTAGCGAAGTTGTTGGAAGAACTTCATGGTGTATACATCCAAAAAATGTGGTGGAAGGTGTAATGGTAATCGGAGGTACTAAAACCCCAAATCTCGGGAAAATTCGTAATTTAGACCCGGATTTGATAGTAATGGATAGAGAAGAAAATCCATTACCGGTGTATCAAACCCTAACTGATGAGGGTTATCGAATATTTGTCAGTGAAGTTACTTCACCTGATGACGTGCCGCAGATGTTACTAAATTTAGGAATTGCATGTAACAAGGAAAGTGCAGGTCGTCGTTTGGCGGCTACCTGTAAGGATTCTCTAGATTCATTAGAGCATATTCAATCAATGGTCAGAACTATTCCTCTAATTTGGCATGACCCTTTGATGACTGTCTCGCCTAATAGATATCCTGGAGCAATATTGACAAAGGTTGGTTTTGATGTAGTGGACACAAAGCCTGATGGTAATGGTTATCCTGAAATTACTATTGAAGAATTTATTGAACATAATATTGAATTAATCCTACTTACAAGTGAACCCCATAATTTTTCTACAGAAGAAGGTGCAACTATTGCTGAGAAAATTATCTCTTTTGGAGGGGCGTCTCCAAAGGTTGTTCACATTGATGGTGAAGATTTAACTTGGTTTGGAGCTAGAACCGCTTCTGCTATAGTAAGATTGGTAGAATTTAGGTCAAAGTTATTTGACGAAATGAATCAGCACGACTAATATCATTTAGATAGTTCATCAATAACCAATGGATACAGAATATGTTCCTCTATTTTGACTCTTTTTGATAATGTTTCAATGGTGTCATCTGGGAAAACTGGTACTTTTCTTTGGGCTATGATTTGTCCCGTATCCATTCCCGCGTCAACAAAATGTACTGTGCATCCCGATAAATTTACACCGGCGGCTAGAACATCTCTATGTGCGTGTGCTCCTGGGAAATTTGGTAAGAGTGAGGGGTGAATATTTACTATCTTCATATTCCAATTATCTACAAAATCTGAACTTAATAACCTCATATATCCGCTTAAAATAATTAGTTCAACATTGAATCTTTCTAACAATATATTAATTTCAGACTCATGTATTAGTCTACGCTCCTGTTTGTTTTCGATCTGTGGCAACTCAACAACTTCGACGGGAATTGCTAAATCTTTGGCAATTTGAATTCCTCCTGCTTCAGAATTATTTGAAACAACTAAAACGGTAGTATGTCTACAATCTTTTTTCTGTTTTTGATACTCTAATAATGCATGCATACCAGAACCAGAACCGGAAATAAATATTGCACAACGGAGGGGGTTGTCTGGCACACCTTTCCTAAAATTGCCAAGATTGGTCGCCATGAGTGATGGTAATGGCTTGATGATTTGAGGGCTTCGCAATCAATGACGGAATAATCTATGTCCTGTAAATAGCATTGAGATTCCTCTTTCATCCGCTGCATCAATTACTTCTTGATCTCTAATTGACCCTCCAGGCTGAACGATTGAAGACGCTCCAGCATCTGCTGCTTGTTCTAAACCATCTTTGAATGGGAAGAAAGCATCGGAAGCTAAAACACATCCTTCAGCCTTCTTGCCAGCCCTTCTTGCAGCGATTTTAACAGCCTCCACCCTGCTTGTTTGACCTGGTCCAATTCCTACTGTAGCAGTGCCTTGGACCATTACGATGGCATTTGATTTAACTTGTTCACAAACTCTTACAGCAAATTTCATACTAGCTATTTCTGCTTCGGTTGGTTGCTTCTTAGTAGGCACTTGCGCCTTCGACCAGTCAATAATTGGTGGCTCTTCGGTTTGAACTATCCAGCCACCTTCAACAGGCTTTTTCACCAAAACTCTTTGCAGTGGAGCTAGTCTATCATTAGGAGATTGAATAGTCAAAATTCTACGGTTTTTCTTTTTCATTACAATTTCTTTTGATTTTCCTTTATATTTTGGTGCCATCAAAACTTCGATAAATAAAGGCTCCATTGCTTCTGCTGTATCTTCTTCAAGTGGCTCATTGAAGCAAATAATTGAGCCAAAAGCAGATTCTGGGTCACTGTCTAAAGCCATTTGATATGCTTCGACTTGGGTTGCACCTAATGCCGCACCGCAAGGATTGTTGTGTTTGACAATTACGCAGGCATGCGGAGTTTTGGGCCATTCATCGGTCGAAAGAGACCGACACAATCTTAGGGTTGCATCTGCGTCTGAATAGTTGTTGTAAGACATGTCTTTACCACCTTCAACCTTAGCAGTTACAAGTGTTGACTGGTTTCCTAATTCCTTTGGATCGATGTATAAAGCAGCCGCTTGGTGGCCATTCTCACCATATCTAAGTGTGTGTGAAATATATGCCGAAGATAGTAATGTCGAAGGTAGTCGGTTACTTTGTTGGTCTTTGTTTTCATAATTTTCAGGCCTGCCAATCCATCTTGCATGTAATTCATCAGAAATTGCTGAATCGTATGCTGCAGTATGTTCAAATGCTTCTAGAGCTAATTTTTGTCTAAATGATGAATCTATATTTTCTACTCCGTCTGATTGTTTAATTGTTGAAATTACTTCATCGTAGTTTTTTGGATTGCAGACTATCACTACGTTTCTATGGTTTTTTGCTGAAGCCCTAACCATTGTTGGGCCACCAATGTCAATCATTTCCAATAAGGCAGAATCATCTAACTTTGGTTCTTGGCTAGCAGCATCACTGAATGGATACAGATTACATGCAACTATTTGTATTGGAGGATAATTTAATTCTTGTAATCCCTTTCTATCCTTTTCGCTTTCCAATCTAGCTAGTAGCGGGCCATGTATTGCAGGATGAAGGGATTTCACCCTCCCATCAAAGATCTCGGGGTGGCCTGTAACATCAGATACTCCGATTACATCCAATCCTGCTTGAGATAAAACGCGCGCAGTACCTCCTGTAGATACTAATTCGAACCCCAATTGTGATAGCGATGTTGCAAATTCGACTATTCCGGTTTTATCATAGACACTTAATAGGGCACGTGGTCGGTTAGACTCAATCATAACACTACCCATTACAACGCTCTGGTTCGACGCTCATGAACATAGCGATTCGAATTCAATCGCCTCTGGCTGAAATTACTTGATCAACTCTCAATAAACCACAAGCCGTTTCGCATGCCGCTTCAATCGCATGTGCGACTGAATCTGCGCATTCAAAAATTGATTCTAGTTGACTTGCTTTTCCGTCTTTATCTATTCCAGCATGTCTAGAATCATTACGTTGTAAAGCGGTAAGTGATAGCAACGAATCCAGTCTGTGTTGGCCGGCATTTGACGCAAGGGTTGCTGGAATTGCCTCTAATGCTCTTGCAAATGCTTCCATTGCTAAGCGTTCTTTGCCAGGATACTTCTCTGCCTTTTCTCTAATCGCTAGACTTGCAGACATGTGGAAACTTCCTCCACCACAAATAATTGTCCCGGTTTGAATAGAGGCTGATACAGAACGTAGAGCATCGTAAATGCCTCGTATAATTTCCTCGCTAGCAACGCCGCCTCCGCCTCCGACATCAATTGTTGACAGGCCTGAAGATTTACCCACCTCGAGATAAATCCTATCTCTAGGTTCATCGACATCATCTATTTTTGTTACAGATAAAGATTCGAACATTCCCAATGTATCTTGAGATAAATCATCGATATGATTTATCATTAGAGCACCAGTTGCTTTTGCCAAATCTTCAGTCCCACTTCGTTCTAAGTTATCTAAAATAAAAATCTCTTCGTCGGCCAATCGATGAAGAATTCGTGAATCAATACTTTCAGCACAAAATAAAACCTTGGCGTCAGAGGCAATTATTTTCTCCGCTTTTGAGTCTAAGATTTTCTGTTCGGCATCAATAAATCCTTCCCATTGTTCAGTGGTAGAAATTTCAACTTCTGATTCCCTAGTAGTTTGTTGTATTTCGAGTGGGCAAGACAGAACTGCAACCTTGCCACCATCAACAAATTTTGGTAACCTATCAAGGCCAATTCGCCTTTCTAATATTAATCCACGAACTAACTTTGTCTGTGAGATACTACCTTCTCCTGATTTAGAAATTCTAATGTCTTCTGTATTGATTGTTGGTAGACCTTGTTGGTCAGTGGTCGAGACCTGAATAATCGCTTCCACAATCGCTTCTGGAATTAGGTCGCTGCTTGTTTCCGCAGCAGTCCCAGTCATTGCAGTTTTTGCTATCGATAGAAGTATTTCCTTGTCATTCAAACTGATTTCTTCTTCAACTTCTTGCAAATGTTCTAGAGTATATTTCAAAGCACTTCGATATCCATTTACCAATAATAATGGATGTAAGCCTTTCTCAAGTAATCTACCTGCTTCCCTCATTAGTTCACTAGCGATGATCAAACAACCTGTAACTCCATCTCCACATGCATTCTCTTGAGATTCGGCAAGAAGAACGAATGCCTTTGCAGCAGGGTGCTTAACTAATAATTCAGCAACTATTTTGGCCCCATCATTTGTAACTGCAGCCTCTCCGTTTGTCTTGTATAACATTTTATCAAGACCATTTGGCCCAAATGTTCCGCTTATTAGATTGCCAAATGCAACAGCAGCACCAACCAATTTCTGAGTGACTGCTACTCCACTAGTTACTGATGTTGTTGGCCTCACAATGGCCACTGGAGCACGTCCTGAACCATCATTTGGTTGAGCCATGAGGCAGGCTAATTATCGCCTGTTGAAGAAACCTTTCACAATAATTACTTTTACAACTTGTGAATCTTTCGTGCTTCATCATTACTCCAATGGTAAGCCATTTTTAACAGGTTGAGATAATGGCCTAAGCCGTCTCTCTCCATCTTAGCATGAAGTGCTTCATTACTGATGAAAATATCTCCCCACAGATTGGCGGCGGTTCCTTTGTGACCTTTTGGTAAGTCGAAGGTTTCCTGGGTAGTCGGTTCCAAAAGGGCTCTCCAGACGAGTGCCGGATTTACTGCCATAGTAACTTCAACAATCACTTCGCCTTCCTTAAGTCCTGTTCCGGTTTGCCATGAATCTTCTCCAAGGTCTGCTAAGAATGGTAGACAAAGGTCTTGAATTGACAGGCTAGTCATAGCATCTGCATTTGTTAATCCTGTGTATGCTTCTCTCATTCTACCTCTATCGGCGCCACGGGCTCCAGTCATTGTACGTAACTTGTCTATTGATGTCGGAACTAAGAATCTTATATCTGTGTAGTATACTAACGGATTATCTTCTTTTGATGCAAAAATGTGTGCGAATGGTGCAGAACCTGCAGATTCGCCAAGCCAATCCATTGGATAAATTGTCTTCAATGCATTAGTAGCGATAGATTGAACTATTCTCCTCATCAAACGTTCAGGAGCTTGGGAAATATCATCAAAAGAGTTCATGTACTCCTCGATGTCAATAATATCATATCCTCTAACAGACAAAATTGAGTGAACTGGTGGGCCAGTGACCTTCTTTTCTCCGTCATGCAAGTCTGCTTGGCTAATCCAACGAGCACCTTTTGCAATATCGCTTGCAGCAACAAGGTCTGCATAAGCTTTGAATCTGCGAGTTACACGATTCATGAAATCTGCTTGATCAAGTTTAGTAAATACTGTTGCTTCATAATTAGATTTCAAAGCATGGTCGGCAACTTGGCTAGCGTTAACACAAGTCAACAGATTTCCTTGGTCGGTAGGATACATCAGCAATCTTCTTCTCTTCGAAGAACCACCCAAGGACCCTACTTGTGGATCTGTCAACATGTAACCTAGACAGGCACATACTTCGAATAAACGTGAATACTTATCTTCATCACTTGCTCTAGCAATCCACTCATCGAGCCCTGGCTCAATACAGTGGAATTCCAAAGGCACCATTTCAGAACCTGCTCCGAACATTTGTCTAACAGTTGAAGAACTCATCATTCCCATCAAAGAATACATTGAGGTTTTTCCTGTAGTCATGTATACATCAGTAATTCCTTCTTCACCAAAGGATAGTCTTCTGTCTGGTAGGTTAACAAGTAAGTTGAAAGCTGTTGGGGTGTCTCTATTTCCGTTAACCGCTGGCCAAATCCATGTGTGTGGTCTAGTGACTAAGAATCCATTAGCGTCTTTACCAAATCCAGCTGGAGAATAACGAATCCATCCGAGTCTGTTATTGAAAGATACGTTTCTATGCATCAATGAAGGATAGAAACACTTGTCGAGAGGATCTGAGTCAGGCACTACTCCTCTGTGGCCAAGCCCCCAAAGAATAGTTTCCCACTCTGGGAATTCTCCATCTTTCTTACCGAGGAAAATGTGGTTGTCTCCTGGCATATCTCCAGTCAGGAATGAACCACCCATTCTCTCTTCATCGCCTGTGGAACAGAAAAAGAATGATTGAGTTGTAAATAATTGCTTAGGAGTCCACATGTTGGCGTTTATAATTGTCTTTTGCTTGAGGAAATCTGCAACTGTCAAAATTCTTCGCTCGAACTTAAATCTCTCGGCCTCAATCCAAGTAGAACCTAAATACAGATTTGTATTGAGTAATTTGGCTTTTGCTGGCCCAATGTACCTAGATCTAGGGTCTTGTTTTGCCATATCCGTTTCGGGTAATTCTTCCCATGGCCCTCTTCTAGGTAGGTACTCAAGGAATGATTCATACGCGAACTCATCTATTTGTGCAGTCGATACCGCTTCTTCAACCTCGTCCATCAACCTGACATAGGTTTCACTAGGGTTCATTCTTCCTGTTGCTTTCATTTCTTTATTTGATACTGTTTTATGTTCCCACATTTAATTCACCTCAGAATTTTTTTGTTTTGTTATTGTCTTTTTCCGCCTGTGCTCGAGCGCGAGCTTTCTTCTCTCGCGCACTTGCCGCAGATTCGATTGTTACTGTTTTATCGGTCGGGGCTTCTTCTACTTTAACTGGTGTTTCCTCGGCCGAGGCTTTTTCAGCTTTAATTGATACTTTCTCAACCGGCTTTTCTTCGACTTTAACTGATGTTTCCTTTGCGACAACATCAACAGACTCTGCTGCTTCGGCAACTGAGTCTACCTTCTCTTGGACTGCAGCCATCATTTCTTCAACTGCAGCAGTTGCTGCTGCTTCAGCTGATTCTTCGGCTTTAGCAATCACATCTTCTGCATCAACTGCTACTCCAGATGCACTGGCTGCTTGTTTGATAATTAGGGCTGCAGTTGCTGTCATTGAAGCATCAACATATGGAGCTGCTCGGTAAAAGTATTGAATAAGGAATCCTAATGTTCCACAAACAGCACCTAGGCCTATAATAAGTCCATTATTGATATTTTGATCTCTGTCTGGATTGTTGAATAGTTCGTCCGCCGGAATACCGGTTTCTGGAGGCCACCATGTGGCTCCGTATGCATTGGTAATTACTTCAATAGTAGCCCATACTGCATAAATAATCATTATAATTGATGCAAAGTTCATCAGTGTTCTATTTTCCAATAGGAATGCAACTAGAGCGTCGCCCTCCTTTTTACCTTTAGCGCCCTGCCCATCTTCAGTGCTCATGGGCTGGGGTGATTGTCTTCATTATTAAAATTGAGTGCCAGTAAATGTGTAAAAAAGGCAGGTTTTATCATCTTCTTCCCTTTCTACCCCTTTTACCCCTTCCCTTGGACCCTCTAGACTGATGTTCCCAGGCTCTACCTGATTTACTCCTCTTATCTTGTTGGTCATACCAGTACGGATTTCTAGGGTTTTCCATCCCCTCGGGCATCTCCTCAAGAGATTTAACTGAAAGAGCGATGCCCCCTAAGTCATCTTGTAACTGGCGAATATTATCTCCGCCTCTACCAACAAGAGTTGATATCATATTACTAGGAACGTATATGTTAGCGCTTGAATCACTAGAGAATTGTATTTGTGATTCAACGCCCACCCATTCTCTAATTTTTTGGATCAATGCGGTTTTTGCCAATGATTTCATCGGAGAATTTCCCCGATTAGTTCCATCGACCGGAACAACTGCAATTTCAGAACCAAAGGCGAACATTTCATGGGTTATTTTCCCACTGGGGAATTCTACTACCTCGATAACTGGCCTAGCCAACTCTTCTTGCATACCTGTGGGCGCCTTAACTGTCATTCTCAATTCTAAAACCTGCTGAATCTTTCCAGCTTCAACGTGTAAAATAGTATCTAAAACCTGGCTTACTAATCCTAATTCGACTTTTCCTATCAATCTTTGAATAGCCTCTAATGCAGAGTTTGCATGGGTCACTCCGAGTAGTCCTACCCCTGCCAATCTGACATCGGCAAAAATTTCAAAATCTCTCGCCCTTCGAACTTCATCGAAAATTACGAAATCTGGCCTTACTAGAAATATTATTTCGGCTGT
>PBXE01000031.1 GCA_002727485.1 Methanobacteriota archaeon
AAGGTAATCAAGTTCTAAACTTCTCTCAATTGAATGCCGGTTACTTCCAATGGCATCGTGAATTTCATAATTTTGAAACCTAGACTTACTTACTAAAATTAAGAAGAAAATTTCTAAGAAGACGGTCATATTTAAATCAAAATATTCCCTCAAACCTTCTTAGATTGCGGGAGTGGACAGGTATTGATTCCTAACATTCGGTAAATGTAGCAATTACCTGAAACCGCATTGAATACAAGAACGCCTGCAACTCCAAGTCCAATTAGCACAATCGAATTATTAACACTAGATGGCACAACAAAGTAAGCCAAAATCAAGAGAGCAGCAATAACTGCCCTAATGATTCTATCTTTGTTACTTTGATTTATTACGAAGATTTTGAAGCCTGATTCTTCACTCATGCCAAACGCCTCATAACGTCACATTTGTCGTTGTGTGATTTTTTGTCTCACATTACTGACTTGGTTGTGGAAATAATTACTGCACCAATCTTGTATGGGTCACCATTGGAAGCAGGTCTTCTGTCTTCAAGCCTGCCAACCCAACCATCAGTAGGGACTGATGCTGGAACTCTTATTGATGCTCCACGGTCAGAAACGCCGTAAGAGAATTGATCGATTGATTGTGTTTCGTGTAGACCTGTTAAACGTTCTTCATTGTGAGCCCCATAAACTGCCATGTGCTTTTCGACGTTCTCTCCAAACGCATCACAAATCTTGTCAAACAAATCCTTTCCACCAACATCACGCATTGCGCCATTGGAGAAATTTGCGTGCATACCTGAACCATTCCAGTCGCCCTTGATTGGTTTTGGATGGTATTCGATATAGTAACCATAACTTTCTGTTAAGCGATCAAGAAGGTAACGAGCAACCCACAATTCATCTCCAGCTCTCTTTGCACCCTTAGCAAATATTTGGAATTCCCATTGTCCACAAGCAACTTCTTGGTTGATTCCTTCAAAGTTAATTCCAGCGTCTAAACATAAGTCTGCATGCTCTTCAACAAGGGCTCGACCGTGAGTATTCTTTCCACCAACTGAACAGTAATACAATCCTTGAGGTCCTGGGTATCCACCTACTGGGAAACCTAAAGGCAATTGAGTATCTACGTCCATAATGAAATATTCTTGCTCATATCCAAACCAGAAATCGTTGTCATCGTCATCAATCGTTGCACGCCCATTACTTGGATGAGGTGTGCCATCCGGATTCATTACTTCACACATTACAAGATATCCATTGATTCTTTGTGGGTCAGGGAAAATTGCTACTGGCTTAAGTAAACAGTCGGAAGCTCCGCCGTCTGCTTGTTTTGTTGAAGAACCGTCAAACATCCACATTGGGCATTCTTCCAATGTTCCACCAAATTCACTTCGGACCATTGTCTTGCTTCGCATGTTCTGTGTTGGTTCATATCCATCTAGCCAAATATACTCTAGTTTTGCTTTATCCATTATCATAGGTATCAACGATGGCCTTGGCTAGGCGGTATATGAAACATACGCTCAATTTTATCAAGTTTTTATGCGTCAAATGTTTAATTATTTGTTAATTTGTTATTTATTTGATTATTATATTGGTGGTTTTTTGCCTATTGTGATGTTCGAATGCGCGCGCAGAATTTAGAAAATATGCAAATGAATAATTTAGAAAATGTACTCTCGAAATATGTTTTTTAACGCGCGGAAGGTCAATCTCTATTGACATCCTCGAATCAACGACCAATATGGCAGAAGATAATATGTCGATAGAAAATACTCCTCAATTACTTTCTTTTATGCAGATGTGGATGATGAGTGGTGGAATGGTTTTGTCTACTATGGAGGGGGTTGCTAATGATAATCGTGGCATTGAATTGCCTGAAATCCCTGGCCGTAGTTTCAAAGAAGAGTTGGAAAGACTTTCTGAATTACTAGTTCAAATTGTTTCGAGGATTGAATGATGGAAGTCCCCACTGGAAAACATATTCGCCGATGGCGTAAGTCATTAGAGTTGACTCAATTTCAATTATCTGAGTTGTCTGGAGTTGCGCAATCGATTATTGCCAAAGTCGAGACTGAAGTGGTAGATCCTAGAGCGTCCACACTTCGGAAGTTAGTTAGTTCATTATCAAGATTTGAAAGCCCTGAAAAACTTCACAGTGTTGAAGACATAATGGTAAGAAATGTCAAAGCATTACAATTACAGGATTCGGTTCAAACAGCAATCGATAGAATGGTTCAAGCAGACATTAGTCAATTGCCAGTAATATCTGAACAAGGAAATATTCTAGGTATCGTTTCGGAGGGGAGTTTACTTCAAAAAGGCGCACATAGAACGGGTCTAATCGAGCAAGTGATGGATAGAAATCCGGCTGTTGTCGATGTTTCGCTATCTGTTGCCGAAGCTAGAAGAAGATTGGTTGAAAATGAAGCCTTGCTGGTCACTGAACAGGATCTGTTAGTTGGGTTGGTCACTAGGATGGATCTTGTTAACGCTCTTCGGTTACGAAGTATTGGTTAATCATTGATTATTTGCTGCCGATTCTCCTTGTGGAGTAATCAATATGCTACTGCCATCTCGGTAAATTACTGGTATCTCAACTGTTGAAACACTTGGGATAACGTGCATTGAACATGAGGGTGTACAAGCGGGGGGGAGGTAGTCTTCACCAGACTCCGAGAGAACAAAAGTTAGCCCGTGGTTTGCTGGAAGTAAAGCGTCAATACCTTGGAATTCCATCAACATAGTCACTGTTTGTCCTGGCAGTACTGTTTGAGCTTCATAGCCACCGGCATGATAGCGAACGTCCATAGTCGCATGGCCTAATCTAATACCAGTCTCAGAATCTTGCATTTCAATGAATGCTTGCCCGCCATCAAATGATGGAACAACTGTAAGATGGAATGTTGCTAGTCCAGAAATATGAGTGTCCATGTCCTCTGACATAGGTGGACAAGTGATAGTGACTGTGGCATCTCCTCCGATTGCTAATCCTGCAGTGCCGGTAAAAGAACCCGTAGATTGGCATTGTGACATGTCTAGATTAACTCGTTCAGTGTCTAAAGGAGGCCATGTTTCTTCAATTCTCCATTCGCCATCATTCCTCTGTATCTGTGCATGTAAGGAAGGTTTTGGCCCGATTCCTTTGAGATAGTATTCCATCCATTCAAATAAATCTTGACCCCAATCCCAACGTGTCATATTATGAATTGCTTCTCCGCCATAACCAGAATCCTGTGCATTGTGTTTAGACCACTGGTCTGGATAATTATGTTCCCACTGACCTAGCATTCCTGCTACTTCATATCCTGAATCAATATAGGTTTGATACCAGTTAGTGCCAGGCGGTCCACCGAAAACTTGGTGTGGATCTACGTTCCAATCTTGCATTCCTTGAACCCAGTAAATACTGCCGTTGTAAGTTCCCAATGCCTTGTCAATATGGCTTCTTTCATCGTAGTAATTTGCCATATATGGATCTAATTCGCCAAGCCCATATCGAGTTGGCCCAGCGAGGAATCCTTCAACTACATCTGAACATAAATTATCGAGATCATCATTATCATAGTCTAGAATACTGCTGCCGTAATTTGAATGCATGATTTGAGATCGTGCTTCAGCACTGCCATTTTTGTAAAGTAATGGTGCCAATGCTGTGGTTCCAGAAATAGGAACTATGGTCTTAAGATGCTCACTTCCCTGTGCTGCTGCTTCCCATGCAGTAGCGCCTTCGTATGATTTTCCATAGATTGCGACATTGCCATTACTCCATTCTTGGTCTCCAAGCCACTCAACTGCTGAATGTATGCCGAGCCCTTCTCCATCTCCACGGTAGTCAAAGCAACCTGTACTTTCTTCAGTAGCAAATACTGCAACTTGGGCTAAAGCATAACCATGAGGTATGAAATTATCATAGATGAATTCGCCTCGACCGGCTGCAACAATATTCGTAGGGTTAGATTCATCCCCGGGTTGTCCATAAGAAAAATATGGACTCACAACTGCAATAACCGGTACTTTTTCACCTGCCTCAGTATTGGAAGGTAGCCAGTATGATAAATGGACGTCGGCGCTATTAGGGCCGCCTCCCCAAATTCCTGTAGTATCAACTGTAATTGTTGCTTCTTGTACTTCTAAGGCAGTGTGTGGGCCTGGTTGTAAAACATATGAGTAACTATCAGTCCAATTCCAATCCAATGTATGACGAGAATAAATATCTGGATAAAATCCCTGTTCAACTTCTATCTCCTCGGTTTCCTGTTCACCAAAACAACCGGAAAGTGAAGCCGTCAAAACCAAACAGGTAATGAAAAGGGCTTCTCGCATATCACTGCTCAAACGGTTCACTTTGAAGAACTTGGCGTAATTAATTCAAATCATTATTACACATCCGCAAGTTATGAGGACAAGTAGTACTTCGGCCATACCATGGAGGCTTCGAAGGCTTGGGGCGAACGATGGTCTAGTAACGGGCTTCCAATGGCTAGAACCTACATGGAAGTAGTATGCCGAAAACAAACCCTTGTCTGTCTTGCCGCTGATAGGAAAACCATGGCTGGATTAAATCAATTATTAGATGAGGTCGGGCCATATATTGCTGCTCTTAAGACGCATGTCGATTTAATCGATGATTGGTCCAAGGAGGGCTGGAGTGATTTTTGTAAAAAGGCTCAGGAAATGGATTTGCTAATTTTTGAAGATAGAAAATTCGCTGATATTGGTAAAATTAGTCGTGACCAGATGGGAGGGGTTTATGATATTAGAAACTGGGCTGATATAGTAACTGCGCATTTAATTTCAGGTGCCGATATTGTAGATGGTTTACAGTCTGCCTGGGATGATGTTGGGCGAAATGGTGGCGTTTTACTTCTCGCTCAAATGTCTAGCCGTGGGAATTTACTATCTCCGGAATATACCGATAAAGTCGTAAAAGTAGGTTCAAGCCATGATGGTGTTTTTGGTTTCATTGGAAATGGTTCAAAGCCTGATGATTTAGCCCAACTACGTAGCAAAGTGGGTGAGGGGAAATTAATCTGGACGCCGGGGGTAAATTTAGCCGTAGGAGATGGGGAAATGGGACAAAGATATGGTTCNCCAGATGAGGCAATCAAGGCAGGATCTGACTGNATNATAGTAGGTTCTGGAATTCATAAATCGGAAAACCCGGTTGAAAGTGCTAAGTCATATGCTGAAGTTTCCTGGAAGGCGTTTCTTGCCAGAGGTGACTAAATGTACCTTGAATTCCTATGGGTTCTCGCTTTAATGTGCTTATTTTTACCTGCTTGGTTACTATGGAATGCTTGGAATAAGAGTAGAAAATTAGATTCTAGATTATTATTCTGCGACGATTCCCTTTTGAGTGATTCAAGCGTTGAAGTAACCTCTGTTTATTCGGCACCAATGGGCACTCAAGTAACCGAAAATGCTCGTTTCATGGTACTCCCTGCAGGTGCACAAATTTATGATCAAAATAAATTATTAGAGTAGGCATAATAACCGGCTCCTGACAATGCAGCAACTAGTATCAATAAGAGTAATTTCAGTTTTCCTGACCTCTTCTTTGGCTGATTAGTTACTCCACCCAAAGGAGGTAAACTAACTGGTAATTCTAGTGGAAGTTCTGGTGGCATCTCTCCCGGAAGAGGTAGACCTGGTAGTTCTGGTAAAGGAGGCAGGGGGCCATCGTCTTCCTCAACTTTTATTCTATCTTCNGGATATAATTGGTCTAAATCTTCTAACCCNGGTGCCTCGGGAATTGGTCCTAAGATCGTACTCCATTGTTCTTCTAGAGAAGTTGCTGAAATCGGTTTTTCTAAGCAAGCAACCGCTCCAGCTGAAAGCGCAGCGTCTTTAGCAAGCCTTGATAGGCGCTTAGGTGCAATAAATACGATTCTTGCTTCTCCGCCATGTTCTCTCATCTCTAAAGCAGCAAGATGCCCATCCAATGAAGGGATATCTAGGGAAAGTAAAACTAATTCTGGGTCTAATCTAATATATTCATCTACTGCTTTATCGCCATCTTGGCAAATCTCTATATTAAAATCTCTAATTTTAAACAGGTTTCTAAGTCGCTGTAATGACATTGGATTGTTATCAACAATGAGTACTGTAGGAGACTCATCATCGGAATTATTAGAAACATATGCCATGTCAATCATTCCTCCGATATTTTCCTCACTCATGAATCAACCGGATAAAATCCACTTATTCTTCACCTTCTTTGGGGTCAGATAATTCTTCGACTGGACCATCCCTTGGATTTGCAAATGTTTCTCTAATTGTTTCTGATTGTGCTTNTTCGTCATCTGCTTGGCGTTTGAGTGTTGGTGCTTTGGTAAATTGTAGTTGTAATTCGCTTATTACNCTTCTAAGCAACTGTGTTTCTTTATCATTAAGATTGCCTTTTGTTTTGTTTTGAAGCATTCTAAGTAAATCGATTCCTTCCTTGGCTTCAGCCATATCAAAATAACGATTACCATTTTGGTCCGGAATGTATCCCATATGTAGTAATGCAGAGCGTTGGAACATATGCACTAACTGAAATAACTTTGCAGTGTCTTCATCGCTAAAAATCTCGGTCATGTTACTCCCAGAAGGTTCTAGTCTTTTTTTTATATGCTTTATTCAAACATCTGCTCAAGTAACCAATCTGGATCGAATTGTTTCAAATCGTCATATCCTTGCCCCACTCCAGCAAAGACGATTGGCCTGCCTGTTGCAAAAGCGATTGAAAGGCCAGCTCCGCCCTTTGCATCGGTATCAACCTTGGTTAATACAGCTCCATCGAATTTCATTATTTCTTGAAACATTCGGGCTTGGTCAACAGCGTCGTTTCCTGCAAGTGAGTCGCCGACAAATAATGTTAGGTGAGGATTNGCAACTCGCCTAACTTTGTTTAATTCATTCATTAAATTGGTTTTATTTTGCATTCTNCCAGCCGTATCAACTAAGACGACGTCAATATTTTTTGCTTGNGCGGANTCTATNGCGTCTCTTGCAATNGCTGCTGTGTCNCCGCCTCTTTGACTAGAAATNCAACGAATTCCTAAATTNTCACAATGNGCTTCTAATTGTTGTATTGCTCCCGCTCTAAAGGTGTCTCCTGCGGCGGCAATAACTGACAGATTCATGTCGAGGAGTCTTTTGGCAATCTTAGCAGCAGTTGTTGTTTTTCCGGTTCCATTGACACCTACTAACATTACAACGACAGGCGTGTCTCCTGAATCGATAAAGGACTTTATTGATGCATCAAAGTCCCAGTACCCAGCAGCCAAAATACTTCGCAATGAACGCTTCAATGCTGCTTCTACAACTTTAGATAAATCTGCCCCCTTCCTCAATCTGGAGCCAATTAAATTTGCTCTGAGGGCTTCTATTACTGCTGTTACTGCATCGCTAGAAATATCAGATTCGAGTAAAACCCATTCTAATTCTTCTAGCAAATTATTCAACCCGTCTCCGGGTTTTATCACTCTACCTCCTTGTTCAACCACACCTCCACCTAATTCTACCTCGATTTTTGCGCCGGCCTCGGTTTCGATTTCGGCTTTCTTGGTAGAGCCTTTTGGTGCTTGCTTGACTTCGACGAGTTTTCTCCCAGTGGTGGTTCTCATCATAGATAGATCTACTTTCGAGCCTTTTGGCCTAGCTACCTCTACGGCCCCTCTCTTTTTCATTGCCTTCTTATGGGCTTTAGCTGCTTTTTGCTGAATTTTCTTTTCCTTTTGTTGCCGCTTTCGCTCCTTGCGAGAAAGGGGTTGAGGAATAATTGGTTCATCATCATCAAATTCTTCCCAATCATCCCAATCATCATCTTCGGATTGCTCATCAATCATCTGTTCGGGAAGGGTTTCTTCAATTTCCTCGATTTCTTCCCAATCCTCTTCTTGCTCGGCAATTTCATCAGAATGTTGATGATTCAGTGCCTCTATTGCCTCATCTGAATCCTCTTCGGCTGAAAGAGAATTGGTGTCTGCTTCTTCGACCACTTCGTTCACACGTTTACGAAATCTATCGAATAATCCCATGTAATCCCTCAATCATCCAAAGTTAATTCACCACCGAACCGTGAGCCTCGTCTACGTTTTTGTGGCTTGGTTTCTAAGTTTTCGGTTTTTGACTGCTCGATAGGTTTCGCCTCTGGTGCTTGGTTTAGTGATTGCAGTTTTTCGGCTGCTGTATTGAATTCACTGGCTAAAGTTCCAAGCCTTTGTTCAATTGAACCGGCTTGTGTAAGTAATGATTCGTGTATTTGAATAAAATCATCTTTTCTTTTCTCAATGATGTTGGCGGCGTCTTGCCACTCCCTTTCAGCAAAAATTCCGCCGCCTAAATCTATCAAAGCGGTTCCTGTTTTTTTGCCTTCATGTTTGTAATTTAAGGTCACTCCTGAGCCAATTGTAACATGAGCGCTCGCTTTTCCTTCCTCTGCCATGTTAGATAACCTGTTTAGAATTTCTGCTGTAATTTGGTGTTCTGCAACAACAGCAGAGACATCCTCCATTCTTTTTTGCAACTCTTCAAGATGTTGTCTATGACTCTCGACAAGTCTCGCTTTTTGCTGCAATTCACTACGGTCAACCATGCTGTTCAACCTCTAGATGTGGTCGACTTAGAAAAAGTCGACGGAATCATTCTTCTTCTTCTTTTTGCGCAATCGGCCCGCCGGAAGCTGCAATATGTTCTCTAAATTCATGGAGAATTCTTGCTTCGGTGGAAGTTCTAGGATCTATTTCTTCGATGCTTTCGATTTTTATGGTTCGGCGCTTGGCTTTATGCCTAGAACCTAATGTTGAATATGCTTGGTGCTCAGCACTTTCTTTGTTTTCTGCTGCAAAGTCTAGTGAAAACTTTTGTCTCATGCTCCCAAATGGTGCAATTCCGGATACTCGGTAGGCCTTCATCGAGACGCCGACTTGCAAACATGGTTTAAACGCGACGGCGCGTTAAATCACACAAATCATACGCGAGATTGACAAAGATTGAGCATTTAACCTGTATTATGCGGAGGGGTTTCATGTTGGCATTGGTCCTAATTATTCCTCTTGCTAGTGGATTGATTACAAACGTAGAAATGCCAGACACAGAACAAAAATTAGGGCGTGAAATAATTATCACTTCCAATGGAAAACAATGGAATCAATCAATGTGGGATGATTTACAGCAATACGGAATTACTCCATTGAGACTATTGAATGAAACAGAATTGCTAGGTTGGAGAAATGACTTTTCCGTTGTTGATTTAGAAGATTTTGAGTTGTTTAATGGTCACGATAATAACTGGCGCGGTGGTGAGTTTGAGCTTGAAAACTATATTGACGAAATAAGAGTTGTTTTCGAGCCAAGCCTGCCTGCTTCTGCGGCGGAATATTTGATTTATTCATTTTCTTCAATTGGGTTTGAAATTAGTAATAATTTAGAAGATTATAACTCAGTCATACCACATAGAGAATTAATATCCCCAAATAATAATTTACAAATTTCAAGCCTATTAGAAATCGAAGGAATTCTATGGATGGAGCCGGTTCTATCTACTGAGGGAAGAAATTTACATGCTTCTAGTTTGATGGCGACGGGGGATAATTTGCAAACACCGCACTGGTCTTTTGGATTGAATGGGAGTGGAGTTGTTTTGGGAATTGCTGATAGTGGAATTGATTATGATCATGCTTGTTTCAGAAATGCAA
>PBXE01000012.1 GCA_002727485.1 Methanobacteriota archaeon
CCAACGATAAATAGAGGCCATGTTAGACTGTCAGCCATTTCTCCAGATTCAGCTAAGAACCCGGTTATTAGCATAACTAGTGAAGCACCCAATAGTCTCCAGAATAGGGCCGCAGTAGCGACACCAACAGCGGCAAGAATTAGGTAGAATTCAGAAACTTGTAGTGGGACAGTAATCAACCAGTCAATGTATCTTAGAACTAGTGGAGAGCTGTCAGTTGTGGACCAGTGGGTTCGCATGTATGTGTAGTGGTACCATGCAACACCAGTAACTAGTGCAGCAACAGTCATAGAAGTCTTCCATTTTGCTGAAACATTCTGTCTTTCAAGAATGAAGAAGACAGTTGATGCAAGCATCATTGCAGTTGCTAGCCAAAATGAGACACCGACCATATCAGTAGGGTCAAGTGCGCCACCTTGCGCAGCAGCCGTTCCTAGTGTTAGCAACGACAAAGTTCCAATCAAAAGCAGGCTTGATGTTCTTTTCAGGTTAGATTTAAACATTTTATCGCTCCGCACCGATTTATCTTAATATATAAAATAGTGTAATACTTTATAATTAAATCTACAGTATTTTAAATGTCACTAAGTATGCCGGTTTGAACGTCCCACATACGAGAATAGATTCCATTTTTCTTTACCAAATCATCATGTCCACCATCTTCTTTTATTGACCCATCATCCAATACTATTATTCTATCAGAATTTCGGATTGTTGACAATCTATGTGCAATAATAATCGTTGTTCTGTCTTTTGAAACCTTCTCAATAGATCTCTGCAATGCCGCCTCGGTTTCATTATCAACTGCAGACGTCGCCTCATCTAGAATCAATAAAGGAGCATCTTTCAAAACCGCCCTAGCAATTGCCAACCTCTGCCTTTGGCCCCCAGATAGCCTGTGTCCACCTTCTCCAATCATTGTATTCCAACCATCAGGTAACTTTTCGATAAATTCAGAAGCCTCAGCAGTTACTGCAGCCTGCTTTACTGCATCATCATCTGCTTCCNGCATCCCATAACGTATATTTTCAANAATTGTAGTTGGGAATAAAGTGATGTGTTGGTCTACNAAAGCTATCGAAGACCTCAATGATTTCAAATCCCATGATTTTGTACTTTCTCCAACCCACTCAATCCTACCNTCGTTCAAATCNGTAAANCTGAGCAGCAAACGAACCAAAGTAGTTTTNCCAGAACCCGTCGATCCAACAACACCTANGGTTTTACCNGCAGCGATTTCCAAATTTAGCCCAGAGAATATATTTTCACGTTCNGGNTAACCAAAAACCACGTCTTTCAAAATTATNTNTGANGTGGCAACTTTTTCTCTTTCTGGANNAAACTCTCCGCTAACTAAATCCATAGGTGATTTGAGAACGTCCAANACTCGAGTAGATGATGCCATTGCTCTTTGNTATAAATCAAANGTTTCGCCTAATCTNGTTAATGGCCAAAGTANTCTTTGGGTCATAAAAACGAGTACAGAATATGCCCCAATTGCCAACTGCCCTTCTAAAGTTAACCAGCCCCCAAGTAACAAAGTCGCGGTAAATCCACACAGAATAGCCATTCTAATCAAAGGAGTAAATGCTGCCGATAAGCGAATAGCATCCCTATTTGCATCTCTGTAATCATTACTCAAATCCTTGACCCTTGNCATTTCTCTTTCTTCAGCAGTAAATGATTGAATAGTTGACATACCAGANAAATCATTTTCTAATAATGCATTCATTTTTCCAGCAGAATCTCGGACTTTAGCATATCGAGGCTCAAGACTTCTTTGATATTTGAAAGANCCCCAAATTATNATTGGAATTGGTAGTACTGCAAATAAGGCTATTTTCCAAGATATCGCTATGAAAATNGCACCGACTACAANCACAGTAGTACTAACTTGCAAAAGGTCATTAGCACCTTTNTCTAAGAACCGTTCTAATTGGTTAATATCGTCATTTAATATTGCNAAAATATCGCCTTTTTGTCTTTCATCAAACCATCCCATGCCTTGTTTTTGGACATGNTTNAATGTATCTAATCTTAATTCATGTTGNACNGTTTGAGCNAGATTTCGCCACAAGATACCAAAGAANTATTCGAATAANGATTCAAATCCCCAAACGATAAATGTTACAATTGAAAGTAAAACCAACTGGTTCCAAGGGTCCTCAAAACCTAGGCCAGCAAGAAATGAACTTTCTTGTAACACTACTACATCAACTGCTAAGCCAATCAGTAATGGCGGTGCAAGGTCCCAAATTTTGTTAATAATTGAGCAAGCAGAGGCCAGCCGTATTGTCTTTTTATGAGAAGAAGTGTGTTGTAATAATCGTCTAAACGGACCAACTTCCCCCATACCCCTCCGTTTACACGGGGGTTGATAACACTATGATAATAGCCATATTACCCGTAATACATATGGAACGGCAAGCGAACCGTGGATTTAGGGAGTCATATGTTGAGGGATGAGGTAACAACACTTTCGTATATCTCTGCTAAATCAGAAAAGACTCGCCATATTACCCTGATAGACCCAGCCAAGCAGGACCCTGAGGTTGCTGCAAATAGGGCCATGGTGGCCATTGAGTGTGGAAGTGAGATGATATTTGTCGGAGGGTCAACCGATACACCCGATGAAATAGTCCACGCTACTTGTGTTGCGATCCAAGAGTCCCTAGAATTGCGCGTTTTCGCAGCCAGCCAAGATCCAAATGGAGATGAAGACTCTTGGAAAATCCCGGTAGTACTTTTCCCCGGAGGGGCTCACGCGCTTTCTCCAGCAGCAGATGCGATAACCTTCATGATGTTAATGAATTCAAAAAGTAGGAAATTTTTGGTTGGTGAGCAATTAAGGGGGGCGCCTTACCTGAAAAAATTCGGTGTTGAACCTCTACCTACTGGGTATGTAGTATGCGCTCCAGGCGGCAGAGTCGGAGAGGTTGGAGAAGCCGAACTAATTCAACCAAACGACATAGATTTGGTACATTCATACGCTTTAACTGCATCCATGTATGGATTTAAGCTTCTATATCTAGAAGCAGGTAGCGGAGCAGATAAACAAGTAAATCCAAGATTGATTGAAAGCGCATCAAAATGCGATGATCTGGTGCTAATAATCGGCGGAGGAATCAGAACAGCGGAACAAGCAAAGATTGCAGCCGATGCNGGAGCAGATTGGATNGTTACTGGTACTTTAACAGAANATGCTGATAATTTAGANGATTTACGCACAAAACTANTTTCTGTAATTTCAGCNATTAATTNTTNAAAACCNTCTTTCTATTTTTAGAAACTACTNTGTATACTAGATTTCTAATTGGCAAAGGAATAACCCACATGATTGGATACCACATTTTCCACCACCATTTAAGATACAATAAACATCTTATGCCGGCAGATGAATAATAGTATACAACATCATTACGAATTAATATCACTGAATCAATTTCCTNAANNAATTTAGGTAATTTTGAGATAATTTCAATNCCCNCTATTTCTTCTTGAGCAATAATTTTCAATTTGGAAGAAGGCGACAATCTCTTGTTTATGAATGAACCAAATCTTGAACACAAACCGCAATGACCATCTATTAACAAAATATCAGTATCCTGAGAAGTCAAAACTCCTCACCTTCAATCTTCATCATCAAAAATTACTGGGTCGCCACTTCCNCCNGGNGCNGCAGGGCGGTNGGTATCAACATCCATTCCCTTCTCAATNTCNACTTCATCGACNTCTAAANCTACTCTTCCACCTTCAGCAAGGTGCGCCATNTCTTTCACNTCNGGNGTGGANAATTTCCTCTCCACATCGGGAGAGTTAGCATAATTTTCACGCATCATCTCTCTTTCATCATGACTTCTAACCAAAGACAAAGAATCAGCAAATACTCTTCCTACTACTTCTCTCGTTCTTTCTCCACGTCTAACAGCATCTAATTCATGAGTCATACTTTCTCTTTGACCTTCTAACTCACGTAACTCAGCCGTTCGATCTTGTAATGCGGACTCCATATCTCCCAAAGTTAGGGACATTTGTTGAATTCTTTCGTCTCTTTCGAATACATCGTTGTGGAGTCTTCTCTCTCTTCTTCTTAGAGATTCATACTCACGATTTCTCTCAAGCAATCGACGTTTTAATTCTTCTATTTGTTCAACTAGATAATCATGTTCTGCTGAAACAGAGCGAGGTCCTTGCATTACCCTTTCTAATTGTTCTTCAAGTTCAGCCAGCCTTCCATCTCTAGCATCCAATAAACCGCGTAATCTATCCGCAATATCTCTCAACCGCTGTCGCTCTTCTTCCAAGGCTTTATTGGCGGCTTGCTCAACTTCAAACTGTTTCGTCATCGAATCTAATTGGCTTTTCAAACTACGAACTTCATCAGCTGTGACCGAGGTTAAGCCCGCTTCAGCCGCTCGTTCCAAAGCTTCAACCATTTGAGAAATACGCCCTTCCATCTCTCCAATAACTTCGTCTTGTTGTGAAGTCAACTCTCTTAGTTGGCCGGTTTCTCTCTCCAGATTTGCTCTTTCTTCATGAGAGAGCGACGATTGTTGTGCTGCAAGGTCTTGCCTCGCATCTGAAAGCAATCTTTCCAAATGAACGACCTTACTTTTGCTTTCATCAAGTTCAGACTCTACTTGGTTTAATCTAGAAATTTCAGGAGCAACCATGTCTTCACGCTCTGCTAAATCAAGCTCAACAACTCGCAGTCTTTGCTTTACAGAAACCATTTCATCATTTCTTTTTGCTAGTTCATCCCAAGCGATCAAAACTTCTTCTACTAACTGTTCAACAGGGTAGCCTTGNAGCATTCCNTCTAGNGCTGCACGTTCTTCATTGGATGAATCTCCAATACGTCTAATTCCACTCGGAGTCGAGGCTGCGCCAGTCATACAATACCTATCGACTATCAACCACTCTTGAACTTTCCCAATCAAACGACCCAAAAAAGGCCGTATTCAGCACCCAAATTAAAAATCCAAGATTAGTTAATTGCGGTGTACATGTCGTCAGGCATTTCACTCGCTAGTTTTAGTGCACCATTGGCCACAGAACCAATAGCATCTTCCACACACCATACGTTAACATCTCCAATGTCTGAGATTTCATCAGCGACTCGGCCAGCGATTCCGTCTATTAGCGAACCTCCGCCAGATAGTATGATGTTGTTTCTTAAAACTGGTTGGTATTCAGGGTCTGCACCAGCGACGATTTTCTTGATAGCATTTCCAACTAACGGGATAACCATTTCACACGCTTCTTGAATTAAATCGCCAATGTCNACAANTTGCTTTTTACCTTCAACNGAAAGNTCNACCATAACTTCTCNNGCATCTCCAGNAACATAGGAAGACTCTTCTTTCCATCTTCTAACCATGTCTTTGGTGATTTGAGCACCAGTATATTTCTTCTTGATTAAATCCATTAATTTCAGATCTAGCCAATCCCCGGCTTCTTGTATAGTAACCTGGTCTTCATCTGTTGGGAATGTTCCGTAAATTCTTGCAATATCGGTTGTACCTGCACCAATATCTACTACAATTGAACTAGCGATTTCTTCGATTCCGTAAGCAGTTGCGAAAGGTTCTGTTACAACCATTATTGCATTAACTTGTCCTCTCAGAGTAGCAACTAAATTTGATTTGTCAGTAAATGATACGTGACTTGGTGAACATATAACGCCGAATACCTGGTCATATTCTTCAGGATCTACAGTTTCCAATAGGTGAGAGACGAAAGCCTTGGCAGCAGCCAAATTAGCCTCATCATCTTGTGCTACACCAGCAGCCATTGGGCGGTATAGATTACAAGCTAGTTTATTCTTCAAAGCATCATTACCAAAAAGAACATCACGGCCTAAAAAGTTCCTGGCTACAGGGTCTTTCGGTCGTCCAACAATTGTTTCTATTGTGTGGCTTGCACCAGCACTAGAAGCGATAGTCGATTGATAGGTTCCAAGGTCAATTCCAACGTATAAGCGGTCACTCATTTTATTCACCATCCGTATGCGGATATGTCGGCGAGAACGGCATTGAACTTCAAGGTTGACCCTTAGTAAAAATCCAAAAAACGTTAAATTTTCCAATATTTTGCTGCGCAGTCACTCACTTTCACCATTATAAAAATAATTTTCACTATCATTTCGATTTTCAAAAATTATTGACCCGAATTGACGATTATTTTCGAAATTATTTTTCCATATTCTGGATAACAAAACCCCAATCCCCAATAGCCCAGCAATTCCCCAGAACAGAGCTCTTTTCTGTCCAACATCCCAAGACTCATCTTTCATGGCTTTATTATTATCAGTAACAAGTAAAGGATTAATCCAATTAGAAGTAAAATTTCGATTATCGTCTAGATATATCGTTGAAATATATGCTTCAGGCGATTGATTCAAACTTTTAACATATAATTGAACATGCATTTCTTTACCACTAATGTCAAACAGAGGTAAATCGTTAGGGATGACCCATATACATGAAAACTCATTTGACGAATTTTTATTTGCGATATTAAAATTACAATCATTTATCGAAAAATAAGAGGATTGACTTGAATTTTGATGTAGAAGCATCTTCGCACCAGTGTTGTAATAATCTCCATCCTCGTCGTTTATCTCCCATGAAATATTTAACACACTATCCCAAACACCACCCTCAATTCCAGAAATGTAAACCGCTCTGATTTCCGGAGGGTTATCCTTTGGCCTACATCCATCTTGGTCAACAGGGAAAAGCGGACTAGGATTATTTGTTACACAAAGATCTAAGTCGTTACCAACTCCATCATTATCCGAGTCATCGATACAACCATCCTGGTTAGAATCAAAACCAGAAGAATTTTCGGAGATACAAACATCAATCGGATCTTTGACACCATCACCATCTGAATCATCAATACACCCATCATTATTACTATCCCAAACACCAGGGTCTTCATTTGGGCACGAGTCTTGTATATTTGCTAATCCATCACCATCTGAATCTTCCCAACTCGTTGAATCTCTGATTATACCTTTAGAAACCAATGCAAAACCCACACGGTCCCCTCCTATGCCAAGATATCCAGCGTTAGGACCCGGAGAAACATATCTTGCCCGGACTTCAATATCTATCCATTCAACACCCTCATGCCACCCTTCAACTGTAGGAGGAGCAAGAACACCTTGTCCCATAAACATAGTCTGGAACCAAAGCTTGTCAACATCGAGATGGGGCTGTTGATAACTTCC
>PBXE01000013.1 GCA_002727485.1 Methanobacteriota archaeon
ATCGCATTTCACTGGTCTGCTTGAAAAGATAATTTGGACCAAAATTACTCTGACAAATATCGATATCGCCGTCGCCATCAACATCACCAGCATCAAGACCCATTGCGGTGCCATGAATCATAAGATTTGATTCCTCTGTATGAGAGATAAATGTGCCATCGCCCATATTCTTGTAAATTGGAGATATGCCAAAATCTGTACCAATAAAAATATCTTCCCAGCCATCATCACCCAAATCTATGAATAAACCTGCCCAGGAAACTCCCGTTCCATTCTTCTCTAGGTTCTTTTGGTCAGATAAGGTCGGAAATTTGACTGACATTTGAGCCGAGGGATTAGCCGCTGCGGCTGATGTGTATGAGAGTACATCACCAATTCCAATCTCATCATTTTCAGGGATATATATTGTCCCATATACGCCTCCTGATTCGAGAGTATAATCTTCAAAAATAGCCGTACCAGTTTCAGATAATTGATTCTTGTAAAGTATATCTGTTTCAGCTCTTAATGTTGAATTCTCATTGTCTATAGGACCGCTATTATGTGACATTAAGTCCAAATCTCCATCATGATCATAATCTGCCCAAGAACTTGTTGATGAGTGCCCAAGATTTCCTAGCCCAGTACTTTGAGTAACATCAACAAACCGGCAATTACCATCATTTTGATACATTGCATTAGGAAATATAGTTTGCAAATTATTGTGCATGCCAGCATTTGAGAGGTAAATATCTAAGTCGCCATCATTATCATAATCTACCCAAGAAGCCCCGAGATAGGTTTTCACTGAAGTATCTAAGCCCGATGACGCAGTGAAATCAGTAAATGTTCCATCCCCATCATTTACCATTAAGTAAAAATCGATTGGTACATTACNAGGAGATTCTGAACCTTCTTGATCATATGAGTTACCAATCCAAATATCTTCATAACCGTCATTATTACAATCAGCAGTAGCAATTGAAGGCCCATATGCGGACCAGTGAAGTTGGTCTTCAACTTCAATGAAGTTCAANCCACTATCTTCGGTTTTATCATTTAGNTTCACCGAGAGAATTTCTAAATCTTGTTCTTGTGTTGATAAATTATGTGGATTTGTTAAGTCAGAATACTTCGAGTAATCATTACTGAAGCATTCCATATCATTAGTATCCTTCACTGCAAACATAATATCGCACTGTAGTAAGTTAATTTCACTATTTCTCAAAATTATTTCAGATAAAGATGATTGATATACATATTGAGCATGAGGTGCAATCTCTGGGTCATTCTCAAAATAAAGTGGGTCAGCATCTCTAAGTCTTAGGTATTGATCTGTAATTAGTGCATGCATAGATTCTCCAAGGGATGAGCCGTCCAAATGCCGTTCTGCATACATCCCCATTATTGGATCTGCATTGTCGATATCTGGATAAGCAATATTCATTCTTTCAATAACCTCATCGTCATCAGAGATTTCCGCCCAATCGGAAATTTTCTCAAACCCTAGAGATTCTCTAATTGAGTTATAATCAGGTAGTCCGTGATCTCTACCTCTTTGCATATCTATTGCACACATGTCCATGCCCCCAAAGCCTGGCTCTCCAAACATTGAATTCCTCAAATCATGGACTGTGTAAATATCATTTGCTGCTTGCGTAGCCCAAGCTGCCCCTCGCAAAGTTGGACCTATCCCCCCGGAATTAATCATTTCAGTAGGATTCCAAAATCCTTCAGACAGATTCCGATGCCCTGACCAGTGTTCTTCGTAAAATTCGTCTAATCTTAATGTTTGTTCGGTGATTTGAGAATGCCCCATTCTGAACGCAAGCGTGGCAAATTCATTTGAAATTCTAGGATCTATTGTNTCATTAAAGCCCTCATATTGTGGTAAATAAATTCCTAACGAAGGTAGATATTCATTGTATGTAATTTGTTGAATTTGAGCGGTGTTAATCTTACGCGCCAACTGGTAAATTTGTTCATCATTTAAGCTCTCATTCGCCGAATATATCATGTCTGCTAGCCTATTATGTTCTCTGAGAAATACCACATGCATTGCAATTAAACCTGCGTGTTCATTTGCTCTTGGGTCGCCTGCTACAAATCTCTCAGAAGCAGAAAACCCTACAAAACTTACTGCTGGAGCCTCATTATCATCATCTTCTGCNAGNGGTAAAAANTCNCCNTGNTCTGTNTCNNNTNNNTTTANNTNNCCTTTAGAAAATGTCCTTAACCAGTTACTGTCTTTAAANGAAGAACCGTAAACCATTGATCCATCCATCCAACCAGTGATTGAATTAGGGAATTCTCTTGGAACTGTTTCATTACTAGTTGAGGTATTGAATATAGAACGATGCATTGGAATTTCTAAACTTCCAACTGAAAAAGGATCTAACCATTCATCCCCGGGAGGAATTGGGATATCTATGGTTTCAGGATACGAGACTCTTCCATTTTGTGTCAGAGTAAAATCAATATCATGAGTGATAAATTGTCCCCAAATCCAATTATAATCTGAAAGGCCGTGCTCATCTAAATTTGTCTCATTAGATGCACACAGAATGTTACTGATTTCTCTAGGACTCGATGCATTTTCTCTAGCAATCCAATCGTCAGAATATTCGCCTCCGTGGAAAGATGTTCGTATTAGGTCAGTATGAACTGCATTGTAAGAAGGGTTCAACGGGTGATGATTTCTTCCGTCAGCAGGATAGATATTTTCGACTGGCATAAATNGATTTTCTTGCGAACTTTCAGCACTGGTAGGCTGTATTGTTTCCAAAGGTAAATTCATAGATAAAAAAATAAGAATAGAAAAAATAGCGATTAGTCTATTACTCACACGCATGAGGCACACCTACCTTTCAATAACCCAATCCATTATACCGGGATTGGTGATACATTCTAAACCCTCCGAATTGCGAATCCAGGTATCTTCGATGCCAATACTACCTTCTTTGTAAACAACTTTTGGCTCTATAGCCATTGTACCACCAACCGGCAAAGGCCTATCAAAGCCACTTGCGACCACTGGTGATTCATCTAATTGTAAACCTACGGAATGGCCCAAAAATTTGCTCTGATCTGGTTTCATGCCCATCAAATTATCCTCATATCCCATTTGATAAGCCAGTTGTGAGCCTTTCTCCCAAGCAGTCGAACAATCTTCACCAATTCCCAAAGATGAAACTACAGTATCACTGATTTCGACCATGTCTTCCAATCTTTGGTGCCAACTTTCCGATAATCTACCAATACTGAACATACGTGTTTTGTCAACCACATATCCTCTATGTACATGAACCAAATCAACTAAAATCGGTTGGTTTTCTTTTACCTTACTAAACCCTGAACCCATTCCAGATAATGGATGGGGGCCTGTTCCACCGATTGCGGAATCAAAGAAAGAAGGAATTCCTCCGGCCCTCCCAGAAACAATAACTCCCCTATCGCACTGTAACGGAAATCGGCGCATTTGGATATTACCTCCAAACCCTTCCCTCCTACTAACTTCTTCAGCTGCAGCAACCAGTTCTAATTCACTAACACCCAACTTCAGTTTTGATTCGACTGCTTCAAACATTTTAGCTTGTACTTGTGCACTGGCTTTCATCTGTTGGATTTCCCATTGAGATTTTATTTCTCTAATTTGATGAATTACAGATGTTGCATCTCCACAAATACCCAAAGGAGCAAGAATACTGGTAAAACGAGATGCGAAGTTGGAAGGGATTTCTCCGTATTGCAATGCNGGCGCTTGCTCAACTCCACGTTGTTGCAAAAATTCAACCAGTGTTTTCATTCTTGGAAATGCCACGATTTCAAACGGGGAATTATCTTCGCCTGCTTCAAATTTTGCTCTTGAAATAGATCTTCTTACCATTAATACCGGACCTTTACCACCATTCTCTTTACTCGCTTTAGAACCGGAAGCAGGAACGAATAAACTTGCATTTTGTCGCCCGCCTGCAAAATAATACAAATCAACTGGGTGTTGAACAAGAACACCTGGAATATTTTGCTCCTGTAGCGCTCTAGATAAATGTTCAATCCTTCGTTCTAATTCAGAAACTGGAACTCGCCAATCTTGGCCATCTGGACCTAAAAATTCACTTTCAGTCCACAACCCCATGGTTGAGTGCTACAGTTCCACCTTGAAAACTACTACTCTTGATTANTGATTTATTTTGCTTTTACATTAACTTGAAAAATGGACGAACAGTGCAGTAAATATGGAGGAAAAGACCACCAATATTGTGAAAAATATTAGTTTGGCAATCATGGTTATTGGTTTTGCCATGATGGCAATATCAGATTCTGAAGGATCTTCAGATTATATCGATCCTGATGAACTGGTTGCGAGCGGGTATAATGACTCGGGTTCATTCACTATGACTCATGATGACAACTATTGGGAGATGGAGTTATGGGTTCATGCTGAAAATACTGCTTGTGAGGATATCGATTTATCAATTTTAGATAGCAGTGGAGCATTGGTTTATGATGGGGATAGATTTTGTGAGGACGTTGAAATTGGAAATGCTCCCAATTTTAATTACATCTATGGTGAAACCTACCACTACGAAAGCAATTATCCATTAATTATACTTATGCACAATATTAACGATACATACTCCGATGATGATGTTTTTGGAATCATAGGATCAGTTCTATGTTGTTCTGGAATTTTATTGGCTTCTTTTTCTGGAGGTATTGTGGCAATAACCAACAATCAAAAACAATTTGCTATGGGAATAATGCCTTCAGAAGGGACTATTCCACAAACCATCGTAGATGTTCAAGACATCCATACTAATCCAAATCAAACATATTTATCTCAACCAACTTTCTCTCAGGAATCTAATTATTCAACCAATGATGCTTCAGTTTCTAGATCTCATTCACAGCCAGAANAACTAGATTTGAATAACTCCCACAAAGAAGAAGAGCAAAGTGATAAGAAGCCCAATTTTTGGGATAATATCTAATATTTTTTGACAGTACAACTCAAAAACCTTCACCCTTTGGGTTGAACAATGACAAGAGTATTGTCGTTGGACAGTGTTAATGTCGAAGGCAAGACTGTACTTGTTCGTGTAGACATCAATAGTCCATTGGACCCGTCAACGAAAGAATTCCTNGATGACACTAGAATTAGAGCAATTATTCCTACTTTAAATCGACTTTCTAAATCAAAGACAGTNATCTTAGCACANCAATCTAGGCCAAATAAAGATGATTTCACTTCCACTCTAGGGCATTCTAGAGAGCTAGGTAGAGTTCTTGGTAGGAATGTGAAATGGGTCGAAGACATTCATGGCGCTAAGGCAATGGAGGCGATTGAATCTTTGGAAAACGGAGATATATTAATCCTAAATAATGTACGTATGGATGAAGAAGAGGTTTCCTTCAAAGGAAATTTCGCTCAAATGAGTGAAACTAAGTTTGTACAAAGACTAGCGAGTGTTGCAGATTTGTTTGTCAACGACGCTTTTGCCTGCGCGCATCGTAACTCCCCCTCTGTTGTNGGATTCTGTAACGAGTTGCCATGTGTAGCAGGGGAACTGATGAGATATGAAATTGAAAAATTGAATCTTGCCCTTCGTAAACCAAGAAGGCCATGTATTGCAGTAGTTGGTGGAATCAAAGTTGCCGATTCGGTTTCTGTGGCTGATAACATGCTAAGAAAAGGCATTGCAGATGAAGTTTGGGCAACGGGTGGAGTTGCGAATCTTCTAGTTGAATTGTCTGGAAATGATATCGGCAGTATTAATCATAAATTTTTAGTCAAAGAATTAGGTAAATCATATCATTCAACAGTTGAAACTGCTAAAGCCTTGCTGAATGACTTTGCAGATAAGATAAACCTTCCAACAGATTTGGCGGCAAATGTTGAAGATAACCGTGTGGATTTGCGGGTGGAAGATCTACCTATTGATGCCCCATTATATGACATGGGAATTAATTCAATTATGCGGCTTTCATCAGCAATAAAGAATGCCGGAACAATAATTCTTAATGGCCCTGCCGGAGTTTTCGAACTTGAAGACTTCGCACTAGGCACTATTGAAATGCTGAATGCGTGTGCTGAATCTAAAGGATATGTTGTAGTTGGAGGAGGTCATACTGCCACTCTGATTATGAATCGTGGACTTGCTGATAAAATGGGCCATGTATCTACCGGAGGTGGCGCCTGTCTAGATTACTTGGCTGGAAGAATTTTACCAGGCATAGCAAGTTTAGAGGTTAGTGCTGATAAATTCTTTATGGATGTAACTAAAACTGTAAACNCAAATGATTGAACAAGGTTCAAACCTAGTATTCTTGAAGGTTAACNTCCAGCCAAAACCATGTCAGACGATGCTAATGCGCGGTATNCCAATACCGTTCTCTATGAAAATGGAGTTAAGCATGTTGGCGATATTTTACTTCATGAAGATGGGAGTTGGTCTAAATCTGTTGGAAATGAAGATGTAAAACATGATTTTGATGGTTCAAACAGACTAATTACTAGATCTCTACAAAACTGGCACACTCATTTAGCAATGCAATTAAATGCACGGGACTTTAGTGATGGATATACATTAGACAGGTGGTTAAATGAAGCGATCTTTCCCACTGAATCTAGACTCAATCCCGAATTTGTCAAAGTAGGAACTAGTGCTGCCGCTGCTGAAATGATAAGAACTGGTTCTACATTTGCTGCTGATATGTACTTTTACCCAACTATTACTGGAGAAGTCCTTGAGTCGGCCGGATTGAGGGGGTTGATTGGAGGTCCTGTTAGTGATTTTGCATTGCCTTCACACCCAGATGCTAAATCAGCATTAGACGAGCTTGATAATGTATTAAAATCACAAAAACAAGATGATACAATTCAGTATGCNATCGCCACTCATTCAGTTTATCTNTGTAAAGAAGAAACACTCNTAANGGCCTCTGAATTAGCGGAAAAACGTAATGCTAGATTACATATACATGTCAGTGAAACAAGAAAAGAAGTATCACAATGTCATGAAAAAACCGGACTATACCCTGTAGAATATTTAGAAAGTATTGACTTTTTCAAGCCAGGAACAATTTGTGCACACGCTAGTTGGGTTAAGAAAAATGAAATTCGGATGTTGAAAGAACATAATGTAACTGCAGTTCATTGCCCATCATCAAATATGAAAATCGCATGCGGAGGGACTATGTCTTTGCCGGCCTATGTTGAAGCTGGTGTTGATGTCAGGTTGGGAACTGACGGGGCCGCCTCTTCGGGGAGCGGACTAAATATGCTATCTGAAGCAAGNCTTGCATCATTAGTTCAAAGACACGATCATTGGGATGCTACCCTACTACCGGCAAATGAGGTATTCAANATGGCAACCAAAGGTAGTAGAGATTGGGCGGTCTGGGACTTGAATGACATTCGAATGCGCCCATTGGGCCGTTCAGGAAATAGACATCTAGCAAATTTGGTTTTCAATGGGGCAAATTGTCTTGATTTGTGGGTAGGAGATAAGGCGTTAAGAATGAATGGTAAAACACTAACACTGGACGAAAAAGAAATAATTNCTAACCTTGATAATGCAGTTAATTNATACTATGATGGGATTGAATAGTTAATCATATTTGATTAAAATATAACCACAAACTACNATTAAAATAAACATAAAATATCCTACAATAGATAATGANAATGTAACATCATATTCGACGTTTAATTCCAAATCTTCTGGGATTTCATCACCCAATGTGCCGATTCCAACATAATAATCGCCATTTTCAACTGTCCAATCCATACCTGTAGAATTATCAATTCCAACTACTTCATAATCGGGATCTTCGACCTTACATACAACACTACTTGGAGAAACTAATTCAATTGGACTTATTTTATCACATTGTTCTTTCTTGTCTTCGTCGGCAATTACTAGATAGATGTCACTTCTATCCCAGTTAATTGAGGCCTTGGCTGTAAATAGAAAACTTACAGGNTTATCGGGCATTGGGTCATCTGCAAAATAAACTACCCTTGGAGTATTCGGCGTAGGAATATCATTGACCTCGTCTTGAAATGAAATCCCGATGGTCCCAATTAACAACACAATAACCGCAATACTGCAAAGAGAGTAACCAATTTTTTTACTTATTGAAGTCAATAAAATCCCTCATAGCTGTAAGAAAGCAAGGGCTAGAATCAGATAACTTCCAAGCAACATTAATCCTTCAAGCCAATTNGATTTNCCNTCGGCCAAGATTGAATTAACAACTAATACTGAAAGGAATGTTGCAGCTGTTTCCAACATCCCAAATTCAAGAGTCAATGGAACCCCTAGGGCCCAAGCAAATAGAATCATTACTGGGGCAGCAAACAATGCAATTTGAACACTGCTACCTATGGCTATGGCAACAGAAAGGTCCATCTTATCTTTACCAGCAACGATTACTGCGGTAAANTGCTCTGCAGCATTACCAAAGAATGGAAGTAANATTACACCAATAAATAACTCAGGCATCCCCCATTCTACAACAGCTGCTTCTAAACTATGTACCAATATNTGCGCCATCCAAGCAACAAGTACTGTCGCTAAAATCAATAAAATCCAAGCATCCTTATTTGCCATTTCAGGTTCTTCGTGAGTGCCGTGGCCTGGCGTGGTAGCAAAGACATGGGCGTGTGTTTTNAGTTGAAAAAGTAGAGCGAAACCATATATTACCAATAATACAATTGCAGCATATCGAGAAACATTCTCAATATCTCCAATAGTAGATCCACTTGTNTGTTGTATAGCACTTGGAATAATAAATGCAATAACAGCAAGTAACAACAATGATCCATTCATTTGAATGGCGTCACTATTGAAGGTTTGCTCCTTCTTCTTCAAACCGCCCCAAACCATNGCTAAACCTAATACTAAGAGCATATTTCCTAGNATTGAACCGATTAANGAGGCTTGAGTAACTGTTATCATTGTATCTTGAATTGNNGGATCATTAGATGCTGCATAAATTGCCAATCCAACGATGATTAATTCTGCAGCATTACCGAATGTGGCATTAAGAAATCCACCAACTGCTTCACCTGTTCTAAGTGCGATTTCTTCTGTTCCCTTGCCCATTAAAAAAGCGAGGGGCATTATAGCAATCATTGAGAATAGAAAGGCCATGGTTAAATTGTGCTGATAATTGAAATAAACAGCGATTGGTAAAGAAATTAGCAACCANTTAAGTTTGTTTTTTAATGGATTAAATGAGTCGAATAGATTCTCCATTTGATGTTCGATATGTACGTCTTTGTCTTCAGAAACTACTTCCGACATAAATCAAGGGAAGGCAATTCACTCTTTGAGTTAATCTATTGAGAAATTCTTCAATCCTCAGTTTTCTTACGTCTTCCAACTTGGCGTCTCTTTGGTGCATTCTTAGGGGCAAGTCTGCGGCCAACCGTTCGTTTCTTNGGTTTCTCTTCTTGCTCTTCCTCTTCATCGTCGTCATCGTCAAGCCCGAAGAATGCTTCATCTTCATCATCGTCATCCTCTTCTTCAACAACTTCAGGGGCTTTTCTTCTTCTAGATTTTCTAGATGGAGTATTAACTGCAAATGGATCTTCTTCTTCGGCTTCTTCTTCAATCTGAGGGACATCTTTCTCTACGGTCTGGGTAATTGCATCCATGTCAACATCTTGAGATGTTCCAATAAATTCCGACATCCAATCATCATCATCGATATCGTCATCTGAACCTTTCTTAGGACCGCGCATGCTTGTCTGTATAACAATCAGCATTATGATTATGGAAAATAACACTAAACCGGATAAAACCCATACCATAATGTAAGGCGGGTCAGTAAAAGACGGGTTAACAANTANCGGCTCTGGTTCTGGCTTTAGTGACTCAACATAATTACAAACAGTGGTTCCNTCNAGTCTATTTCGACAATTATCGACAACAAAAACCACCTGAGATGTAATCGTATTACCGGCAGTGTCTATTGCCCTAAATGTGACAGCATGTTCGCCAGACTCAAAGTTTCCTGAATTTATGTCTTCATCCATTACTAATGAACTATAATCGCCATTAATGTCTTGGACATTTTGCGGGGTAGTCCAAGGAGATGTTGAAGATGCCCCTGAACCATAATTATAGGTAAATCGATATTGGAAACTAGAAATTTGTACGTCGTCTGATGCTGCCGCAAGTAATTGTATAGAATTNCCATAAAGATATTTCGAACCTTCGTTATTCAGTGGGTCNCTANTGACGCTACCNGATGCAGGAGAGTATACATTTANTGTNGGTCGTTTTGCATCTAAACTTCTATCGTCCCACAAGANATTGTTGAAGTTCATGCTCTCATCGGTAAATGAAAGGTTCATCAGAATAGTACCTGCTGAAACTGTACTTCCTATATCGAATGTTAAGTAATAATCTGGACCTTTGTCAGGGTCACCAAGATTATCTGCATATAGTAGCATTTGTTTAACTCCTCCAGAAATAATTCCGCCACTATCGGTAGTAATCTCAATTTGTGGTAATGAGAATAAGTACTCGTCGGAAGAGACTCTCAACTCGTAACTTCCTGAGACTAGTGAAGGGCTGGTATACAGATTGTTTTCATCGTCAAACAACTCATATGTTGCAGTTGGTACAGTGGTATCTTCGACCACTTTGAGAGCATTTCCTCCAGATCCAGGGAATGCTTCAAGATTTAGATTACCGTATGAATCAGAGACAGTAACTGCGTACCATGCATCTCTATCGACATTATCAGGAATATCATAGGTCTTNGAAAAACTAAAACTATTCCAAGACGCTCCTGAATCATAAATTCCACTGTCGAATAATTCCCAACCGTTTTCTTGAGAAATTTCAGTATTGGTATCTTCCCCGGCGCCGAAAGGATCGCCAAAGTGTCTCCATACAGTATATGTTTCAAAATCAAGTTGTTGATTATTCAGCCACTCTATAGTTACAAGTTTCGATTGGCCGTCAACTGATAATGAATTAACTATAGGGGCAGGTGGAGTAATTGTNTTTTCAACTANAGCGCCNTCCCAATTTTGTACTAAACCNGTAAATTGGTAAGTNCCATTAACATGTTGATATANTGCTTCAGATGTTACAAAGTAGAATGAATTTCTATTTACTTCCTCTGGCACTTGTAATGCAACAGCTTGTATTCCATCAGGCACAGACGCCATCCAAAATATTGTCTGATTTGGTAAAAATTGGCTTCCGCTAACTAAGTAATCAGCACGCCAAATGTGGTATACTTCACCCTCGGCTCCAATCTGATCTTGCCAAGAAACTACAGTTGTTTGATTACCAATAAATTCAGCTCTGACCCTTGTAGGCTCAGCCGTCCAATTAAAGAATGCATCTTCAAACACTGTCGAACATGACTGTGGGGGTATGTAAGTATCGAAAATTCCATTCTCATCAANTACAACAACACANTAGGTTGAGAATCCAAGTCTNCCAATCGGCAATTCATGNTTATAGATTTCTTGACCCTCNGGGACAATTGAAATTAATGTTGGTCCGAAAGACGTTGTGTTGTTNAATATACTACCGGATGAATAAATTGCATAACTTTCTCCNGATTCAGTNTTAATGTCGTTCCATGAAATTGCGGTAATTCCGCCACCGGTCTGAGAATTGGGAATAAAATTAGTAGAAACTGAAGAAATTTTGTCTGGGGGAGAATTATCCTCAACAACTGGAGAAGTTAAAGCATTATTTGAAAGGAAACGAATATCTTCATAATCTTGGCCGGGACCATACCAATTCGGCAGGTAATAGGTGATTGAATAGTAATAATCTGTATTTGTATTTGGAGGTATATCTATTGAATAAGAAGAAATTCCTGCAGTCAAATTTGCTATTGGAGTAGCGGTCTGTAGAATAGACGANGCTGACTGTCTAGTAAGAGGTGATAANGTCTTCCAGATTCTAGTTGAGTAGGCATCAGGCCCAACTTCTGGCAATAGTGGAAAAATATCGTTATAGTTGACCCAAGATAGTGTTGTTTGACTGGATTGAGCATCAAAATTAGCTTGTAAATTATATGGAGTTCTAATTGGGGTTGTGGTTTCCAAAACTCCATCATACAAACTTGATTCATTGAAAATTAAATCTTCATAAGTCCCTACAGAATCAATAGTAGTGGTTACTGCATAGTAGAATGTGCTATTTGTACCTGGAGAAACTAGGTATGAGAAACTGTGACCTGGGTGAGTCCCATTAAATGCCATACAATCATATCTACTGGTAGAGCCGGAAATCTGTGAAGGATTGCAAGCATCTACTTGATAAATTAATTCTGCATCTCCTACATTAGAATCTGTGATATTTTCCGTATGTCTGTATAAATTGTATTCTGCATCAAAAATATTGTTTAATTCGGGCCCAGGAGAGTCAATATTTCGCCAAGTTATCGTTGTCAATTCAGTGNTAGTGTCAAATGTTGCTGCNATATCTTGGGCTTGCAAATGCATTGGATCGCCTATATCTTCTGCAGAACTTGACATTATTGGAATNACTGAAAGTGACATCAATGCGACTAATAATAGTGCGATAAGTTTCCCATCTTTACCGTGCGAACTACCCGTCATCATTCCTTTCTAGCATGCAACTGTTATGAGTATACCGCTTTAGAGTAAGTAAAATGAGGCGATTTTAGTCCTTTTTTTGTATACCAAAGAATTATTCTTCCTGGGAATTATTTTGTGGCAACGGGTCTTCTTCATCAATTTGCTTGATTTTATCTCTTGCTTGAATAAATCGAATAAGGAATGTCCACAACCCACCTATTGCAGAAATAAATATNACAATACTTAGAGGATTTATCGAGATGTGTTCGAATGGTGCTGGGAACTCTCCCCAACTAGTTTTATCGAGATAAACCATTACAGACATGGCAAAAATTGCAACTATACTCAATATCGTTCTATCTGCGCGAGAAAAACCTCTATAATTTCTTGTACCAGCAACTGCTTGAGCTTGCGTCCCCATGTATGAGCCAAGTAAAGTTAACCAAGCGGCAGAAAGCCCCAAAATTAAATCGTCAACAAAAACGGACCCAGCAATGCAAATAATCCATGTTGCGTCAAGAAGTCTATCGAAGGTNTGATCAAGATAATCTCCCCATCTTGTGACTCTTCCAGTCGCTCTAGCAANAGGTCCATCCAATCCATCTAGAATCATTGCCATTGCGATTAGTAATCCACCCCCTAACAACATTGAGGCTCCCAAATCATCTTGTGATGCAGTAAGTACTGAAAGGCCTCCAAGAACTCCGATTGGCAATGCAACCCAAGTGATGGTTGCTGGTGAAAACTTGGATAGAGATTCAACTATTGGAACCAAAGCTCGTTCCCAAACATTTCTTAATTTCTCAAGAGCCATGTTTCTTCCTCAATCTATTCCAAATGAACTAGGGGGTTGATTGTTGCGGTCAAAATTTTACTTCTTTATCCAATCTATTGCCTTTTTTGCTCTTTCGGCAAGTGCTTCGCTAGTAAAGTCTCTATTTAACCAGGCAATGGCTTCTCTATATGTCCCTTCAATATCTTGTTCAGTTGTATCAAGTTCGAGAATAGGTGTCTCGATTTCAAATTCTAACAACTCAGACCAAATACCAGAAATTAATTCCCATTCCACATTCGCATTGATCTTATTTTCAGAATAGCCTCTAGCCTCTAGTCTCTTCTGCAGAACATCGGGTTTACAACGTAAAAGAATTACTGCATCAACATCTAAGAAATGCGAAAGATGTCCTTCTACTACAATCACGCTTGAATCATTGTGTTGCCATTCCTCTGATAATCGATGTATGTCTACTTCTTTGGCTCCATCTTGGGAGTCCAAATCTCCAAGATAACCATGTTCCTCAGCTAATTCTTTTACCGATACTACATTGATTTGCTCATTCAGAAATATGTCTGCCAATGACGTTTTACCCGTTCCAGGTGTTCCTGAAATGGCTATCGATAAAGCTCTCTCCATGATTGCCGCTACAAGTCATTGATTAAACAGATGTTGTAACTATAATTTGTTTTAGTTAGATTGTCGCAATAGAAGGCATCAAAGGTGATGTCTTTTTGCATTGTTTGTTCATCATGTTTGGAATGAGTGACCCAAGCCAAACTCTTCTACAATTGGAGAGTTACGTGAAAGATGGCCGCTTGGAGATGTCTGAGGTGATGGCAACTCAATTTACAGACATGTTTCTATCTCAAAAAAAGCGTGATTTAAATTCTCAGTTTTTTTTAGTCAAGGGGTTACGAATTTTATGTGATGTTTTACTGGTGAGAGGAAAGTCTAGCACTGCGACTGCTTCGGCCAAGATTTTGATTCGTGAACGTAAAAAATTAACATCAATTATCAAGCAAAATCCTGAAGTTTCTCCTGAAATAATCGGCCCAATATCTGAGGATTTCAGAAGATGTGCTAACATTTTTGCTAATGCCAATAAACAACGTCTTGCCAAAAAATTTTTCTTAAAATGTGAAAAAAACTCTCCGGGCAATATTGCTGTTGCAATGGAAGCCTACGGTCACTATAATCGCGATAAAAGCATCATTAAACGTTTGATTAGCAGTACAATTTCAGCCGGACCTGTTATCCGAGTAAATGGCGCATATGTATTACAACCAGAGGATTTGCCTTCTACTCCTGCAGAAAAAGTGCGGCTAGCATTAATCGACATATCTAACCAAGGAATTGAACAAGCAAAGGTATTGGCAGAGCGAATATATTCTGAAATTGGAGCAATTGAACGGGGAGAGGCTGCAGCAAATGCAAGACTGCAGAGCGCCTTAGATTCACTAAAACCCAAACATGACTACTATGAATACAGTTAGATTGGTAACGAGGGATGGATTTGAACCATCGATCTCCGGGTTATGAGCCCGACGGGATATCCAGACTACCCCACCTCGTTATCCCAACCGCTGACCTCCCCCATTTTCAATGCACCGATTGATTTACAACTCGGATTGGGCTAAAAATTACTAAAATAAGCCAATAATGTTGAAAAAATGGAATTTACTTATCAACAAGCGGCTTTTACACAACTTCATGCGCCAGTATACAATTGCCTTAATGATTGTCTTAGTCATGTTTTGCGCTAGTCTGTCAGGCTGTTTGGGGGGCGAAGATGAGGATACTGAGAAAAGCGATATCGATCTAATTGTATATTATGATACAACCTTTGGAACTATCCAAGAAAATGTCCAGAATGGAAATCAAGTTTCATTTAGCGATGTCGAATTAACCTTCAACTATGCATTTACGACATCTAGTGCTGGCGAAATTACAACCTTCTATTTTGATTCTGGAGATGGAAGTACGAGGGCCGAAGTCGATGCTAATGAAACTGGAGAAATTACCTACAATTATGTCACTCATGGCTTGTTCACTGCAACTCTAGGAGCATTAGATGATGCTGGAAATGATGAACAAATGACTCTTACGATAAGAATTGATAAAACCACTCAATGGAGTGAAAGTCAGACAAACAATCCAAACACAATGAATATCGATACTACTCCTGATTGCGAGTGCAATTCTCCAAGTAAGATAGAGATTTTTTCCAATGTTACAAACCCTGAAAATCTTGGCGGCGTTACGCCAATCAACAATGGCGGTCCTGTCACCGTCACTTGGTATCTTAACGGTAGTGAAGTTTCTAGAGAGTCCAATTCAGAAAACCTTGGAGAAGGGCAGACTGCTTCTTGGAACCATAATGAAATTGGGCCTTTGCCTGAAACTTGGACTTTAGAAGTTGGCCTTAACCATGACCAAGAGAATGTTGACATTGAACATAGTGTCTCGATAAAATATAGTGCAGATGAAAGTTCTCCAAACCCACTCCCTACAGGTCAAGCTCCTGAAGAATGATTTCACTTTTAGTTTGGCTAAATTTGAAGTGAAAGTGAAAATCGCCTTTCAGTGTTGCTTTTGATTTTCAAATAAGCGGTAAAAGCTGGGTCTTTTGAAGGTAGGCCTGCTTAGTTCCTTGATATACTCTAGCCATACCAGCACTAACTGAAGTGATGCGAAATGGCAAGTAAAACGAAGAAAAAAGTAAAGATAGAAGTTGAAAAGAATCAAGACCCTCAAGAGGAGACGGTGGTAATGATGCCAGAAGAAGAAGAGGGCCCGGAGGTCGGAATCGAAGACTTACCAGGTGTTGGACCAGCAACTGCTGAAAAATTACGAGAAGCTGGATTCGATGAACTATTAGCCTTAGCAGTCATGTCTCCAGCGGATCTTGCTGACCAAGCAGAAATAGGTGAAGCAGTTGCAAGTAAAATAATTGCAGCCTCCAAGAAAATGGCAAACATTGGAGGGTTCGTTTCTGGGGGAGCCCTCCTAGAGAGAAGAAGAGAAGTTAGAAAGTTATCATCTAAAGTTCAATCAATTGATGATTTGTTAGGAGGAGGATTTGAAACTCAAGCATTAGTCGAAGTTTACGGTGCTTTTGGCAGTGGAAAAACCCAGATTGGACATCAATTAGCAGTTAACTGTACATTACCTGTTGAAGAAGGTGGCTTGAATGGTGATGTTTTTTACATTGATACTGAAGATACATTCCGACCAGAAAGAATAACACAAATGGCAAGAGGTCTAAACCTTGATCCTGACCAAGTTCTTTCGCGAATACACGTCGCTAGAGCTTACAACTCCGCTCATCAAATGCTTTTGGTAGATGAGATAAAAAGAATGAGTAAAGGTCTTGATGTCAAAATGATAATTGTTGATTCTCTAACCAGCCATTTCCGTGCAGAATTCATTGGGCGTGGAATGTTAGCTAATAGACAACAAAAACTGAATAAGCATCTAAAAGAGTTGAAGCAACTCGCTGACATCAATAATGCTCTAGTTTTAGTTACTAATCAAGTCCACTCAAAACCTGATGCTATGTGGGGAGATCCAACGAAGCCGATCGGTGGACACGTATTAGCACACGCAAGTACATTTAGACTATATCTACGTAAAGCCAAAGGTGGAAGAAGAATCGCTAGATTGGTTGATTCTCCTAACCTACCTGATGGCGAGTGTGTATATAACGTCACACAAGAAGGGCTTAGAGATTGAGTTGGATTTTCAATCAACCCTTTGAAAACGCCCTTTAGAGGGTAAAAACAGTCGGCATATTCAAAGACACTTCGTGCAGGATAACCTGTATGCGTCATCTAATCGAACGTGTTCTCGAATTGAGCGAAGAGGAACAAACCAAAGTTTCTCCTAATGAATTACCGCCTGGACAGGGTAGCGAAGAAGAGTTGCGTGCTTTACTTGAATCTCTACAGCCAAGAATTCGCGTTTATGGCGCAGGAGGTGCTGGATGTAATGCGATTAACAGATTACATGAAGAAGGGTTGTTCGAAAATAGTTATGTGACAGGGTATGCGATTAATACAGATGCCCAAGCATTGTTAATGTCGCCCATAGAAGAAAAGGTATTGATTGGTAGAACTGCTAGAGGAAGAGGTGCTGGCGGAGATCCTACAAAAGGCGAAGCTGCTGCATTAGAATCTGAAATGGTGCTTAGAAGAATCACCAATGATACTCAATTGGCTATAATAACAGCAGGAATGGGCGGAGGTTCAGGTACTGGTGCAGCAGGACACATTGCAAGATTAGCAAAGCAACAAGGTGCAATGACAATTGCTGTAGTGACTTACCCATTCAAGTCTGAGGGAACATTGAGAAAGCAAAATGCAGAGTGGGGTCTAGAGAGGTTACGGGAACATTGTGACACTATCCTAGTGATTCCAAATGAAAGATTACTCGAGATTGAGGGGGTCAAAGATTTACCTATTGCAAGTGCATTTAGAGTGGGGGATGAATTACTTGTTCGCTCTATAACCGGAGTCACAGAATTATTGACTACTGATGGAATGGTTAATCTCGACTTTGAAGATCTTAAGGCTGTAATTAAATCTGGTAGCGGAGTTGCTATGATTGGCCTAGGGGCTTCCAAGAGTGCTAACCGTGCAGAGGAAGCAACCCTAGAGGCTCTACATTCTCCACTGCTTGAGTTAGATACCACAGATGCTCGTGGTGCGTTGATAAATGTGGTTGGAGGTTCAAGTCTAACTCTGGGCGAAGCAGAAAAATGTGCTCAAATTATCCAGGAACAGGTATCTCCGCATGCCAAGATTATCTGGGGAGCAGCAGTTGACGAATCTTTGGGCGATGAGATTAGGGTAATGCTAGTATTAACCGGAGTTAAGAGTGAGCAAATTCACGGATCGAGTGAAAATAGGCAACTAAGAGCTTTAAGGAATAAGAGTATTGAGTTTGTCAATTGATTACTTTATGGCTTTTAGTGCAGTATAAATTAATCCAATGAATACAATTGCTAAAATAATAGCCTCATAGGCTTGGATTTGGTAGTCTTTTTGTTTAACTGAAAGATCGTCAAAGTATTCTACGCCTCCAAGTTTGAAATCAAGGTAGTTCCATGAATCACCATATGGGTCGCCATTTCCATTGACTGCATTGCCGAATATTTTGAATTCGACTGATGACGAATTATCTTCAGGCGAAATCCATGTAAAATTCCAAGATCTGAACTTATTTCCTTCTTCAGTATGAGTCCATGAATCCTCAATAAAAGAACCATAACTGGTGTTTTCAAAAGTTATTTCTCCATGTGAAACATTAATTCTAAATCCTCCTTTAGAGGAGTTTTCTGAAGCGATTTCGATTTCACTAATAATTCTCAAATTCAGATCATAGGATATATTAGATTCGAATTTATCAGGTAAACCATCAATCTCTAGATATGTTAAATCTGAATTGCCACCATGGCATAAGCAACCGCTACTTCCTTCTTTGCCAACTCCATTAGGAAAACTATCACTTGTCGGGACAATTATAACTGCAGAGAAAATTGCCAGCAATAAAAACATCCGTTTCAACATTGCTTGCATGTCCTTCACCCCATCCATAATTGGCTCCTCTTTGAGTCTTACCCACCTATTTTTGACATAATTTCGATGATGCATTACGCGAAAGGATAGAACATGCATTCAAGTATAATGAAACGCGACTTTGTACCGGATTGGGCAGTATGGATTTTTTTAACTCTCCACAAATAATTGAAAATGATGATGAAGAAGTGGATATGTTTGCCGAACTTGGCCTAGTTAATCATACCACTAATCAAATTGCAGTACCACTTGTAAATTCTGCTGCACCAGTTGACCCGCTGGCTGCATTTATGGAAGATGAGGGATTATCGATTTTAGAAGAAATTGATGAATTTAAATTTGAAGAGGATGAAAAAAATCATGATAAAAATTTGAATGCGGTAGAAACCAAACAAAATCTTTCCGAAGAAACTATCGCAGAGTTACTTGAAATACTCGTCAAGAAAGAACTTCATCAACGTGAACAGAGAGGAGAGGACTGGTTAACTAATCTTCCCGGAGAGGCTAAAGCAAATATTGACTCTACTAAAGTAATTAAGGATAAAGACGCATATCACTTATCGCTCATTATTGACATGACAGGTGCGGGGCCAGTTAGACCCTTTGCGACTGTTAGTTCAAACAATCAGGGAACCAAAGCACATGATGCCCCAGAATCTATACCTGCTATTTGGATTCCTTTATACAACGTTTTGAGAGACTTATTGATGCAAGCAATGAATTTACTTTCATCAACTAGAGTTGGGATGAATTATAACGCTTGATGTGATTTTGGCTGTATGTTTAATCATATTTGAAATTGTACAATACTTTTCATGGCTCTTGGCCACTATTCTTTCAACTAATTTAAGTGGCACTTCGCCTCTAACATTGTAAACCATATTTATTGATGTGAAAACTCTAGGAGCATTTTCTGCCCTCTCGCTTTCCATTTCAATCCAAACTTTATCAAAATCTCTTTGTTTTAGTCCATCGACTACATCAACCAATGAACAGGCCCCTAACATCTGTAAGGTAATTTGGACCGGGGAAGGACCTTCTTCCCAATCAATGGTTATTTTTTGCCCATTCGCATTACTGCACTCTACTAAATGATCTCCAAGCCAATCAACTCTTCCGTACATGACATTCCTAGGGGCGGTTGATTATTGAAGGGAGTGCCTGTCGGATAGAATGGTCGACATGAGTGGAAGCGGAATAACAATGAAAAATGGCGTTTTAGATATCCCAAATAATCCTATAATTCATTATATTGAAGGAGACGGTATTGGTATTGATATTACTCCTGTAATGATTAAAGTCGTCGATTCGGCAGTAGAAGTCGCCTATGGCGGTGAAAAGAAAATTCATTGGAATGAAGTTCTTGCCGGTGAAAAAGCATTCAACTCAACTGGCGAATGGTTGCCAGAAGAAACTCTTGATGCAATGAGAAACGGTCTTGTCTCAATCAAAGGGCCTCTTACTACACCGGTAGGAGGAGGAATACGTTCTCTAAATGTAGCACTAAGGCAGAAGCTCGATCTTTTCGCCTGTGTCCGTCCTGTAAGATGGTATGAAGGTACACCTTCTCCAGTCAAAGCCCCACATGATGTAGATATGATCATTTTTAGAGAAAACAGCGAAGATGTATATGCTGGAATCGAATGGGAAGCCGGTTCTGAAGGAGTTGCCAAAGTAATACAATTTCTTCAAGAAGAGATGGGCGTCGACAAAATTAGATTCCCCGACACCTCTGGAATAGGAATAAAACCGATTTCTCAAGAAGGTACATCTAGAATTGTTAGAGCTGCATTAAAATATGCAATTGATAACGATAAAGAATCTGTAACTCTCGTGCACAAAGGCAATATTATGAAATTCACAGAAGGTGGGTTTAGGGATTGGGGTTATCAATTAGCTAAAGATGAATTTGGGGCTGAAGAATTAGATGGAGGTCCGTGGTGTACTATGAAAAATCCAAAAACTGGAAATAAAATTATAATCAAAGATGTAATTGCTGATGCAATGCTACAACAGATCATTACTAGGCCAGCGGAATATTCAGTTCTGGCTACAATGAACCTGAACGGCGATTATATCTCTGATGCTTTAGCTGCACAAGTTGGAGGAATTGGAATCGCCCCCGGTGCAAATATTAACTATGATTCTGGAATTGCAATTTTTGAAGCTACGCACGGAACGGCGCCAAAATATACGGGCCAAGATAAAGTCAATCCTGGTAGCTTGATTCTCAGCGCTGAAATGATGCTAAGACACATGGGGTGGAATGAGGCTGCTGATTTGATAGTAAAGGGAATGGAAAAGGCAATCTCTGCTAAGACTGTAACCTATGACTTTGAAAGATTAATGAGTGATGCTTCGCTTCTATCTTGCAGTGAATTTGGCGATGCAATGATTTCTCATATGTGAGTATTCATCTATAGCATTTAACTCTCTATACTTGAAGTTAAAACTCGAGCCAAGCATTTAGCATTCTACTATTTTTGATTACTCCAAAACCGAATTTTTCTTCAAACGCTCTTGCTGTTAAAGTAAAATCACCATCCCTCGTAGCGATTATAACAGCTCCTAGGCCTTCTAAACTCTGCTTGGCAACATGCATTGCAACTTTCATAATTGTTCTATCACCAGCTTCTGGATAAACTTGTTTACCGGCAATCTTCGTTCTTTTCTGCTTTCCACCATATTCTCGTTTCATTGCAGACAATTCATCATAGATTTCATAATAATCTTGTAAGAACTCCTTTATCAGATTCTCATTTTCTGAACTATCAGAATCCTTTTCTAAATGTATATCCAATGGTTTCCAAATATTAAACTCGGATATCACCTCATCAATTAGTTTTGAGATGTTTTCTTTCTTCATTATATCATCAAGGATTTTTGGGTTAACTAATGAATTAGAAAATTTAGCGCGTAGTTTAGATACCCCGTTGCCTATTTCCCTCAACTCTTGTATAACAATTTGAGGAAGCCACAAACTTATTTTCCCATCATTAGCCCTACTAGACAATACTCTGTGGAATGAATTTTGTTCGGACAAATCCAAACTGGTTTCACTGGCCAGTTCTAATTGAGAAGATATTTTACCAACCAAAGCATCAATCAGGATATTTGTATCGACAATTACCAGTGGTGGAAGAGATAAGTGCTTCAAATATCTTCTATGAGCATTTGGTATTTGAGTTCTATATTTTGAAAATAAACTTCTTTCTGATTCTGCTAATCTCTTCGAGTCGCTGATTGAGAATTTGCCCGAATTGAGTGCTCTTTCAAAAAACATCATTCCCTCTATAGGATTGTTTTCTGCCATATTTTTTGCTAAATCGTAGACTTCCATGCTGGAAGGTGAAGATTGTTGCATCAAACTCATAAATTGGGCATCATATGATTTTCTATTTCTCCTTCTACTCTTGTGAACTGTATTGATTGCCGCAGTTACTCTGCCGGAGAATGGGTCACTGGGTAATGTTCTGCGGTGTTCGAATGGGTAACTACGCAATGCATCTAACTCATCTTCGGCAAAATAGACTCTTTCTTTTTCCAAAATTTCACCGTTTTCATCTTCTTCTTGTATTGTTTTTGTTCTTCTTACGAAGTTTTTAACCATTTGAGTTGCTTTATCTGTCTGTTTTTGACTGGCTATGAAAGATACCCTAAGATATAATTGAAAACGTTTAGTGATTGCTGTCTTTAGTGCTGGTTGCTGATCTAAGAGGTTTACTGCTTCACTCCACTGACTGGCATGTGCGAGATGAATTAGTGCTTTTCTATACAAAATCATGGAGTGTTCAAAATCAAACTCTTTGTGTTCTGCGGCGCGTCTGTAATCTCTTGCTGCGTTTATCTCCTCATTAGTTGATGCAGCAACTGCTGCTCTAGAAACCGTATGCCATGGCGATAATGGGTCAAAATCTTGGTACCATGAAACCAATGATTCAAGCCCAATATCATGTTCAAATATTAACTGACTAAGTGAGTGAATTATTCTAGAAGGTGTTGTTTTACCTTCAATTAGCTTGTCTAAAATTTCGACATTGTCTTTGTTTCTTAATCCGTGTTGCAATGATAATCTAACATAATTTAATCTCAAAGTTGAAATTAAAACTGAGAATAATCTAGATTCAAGTTCGCTTAATTCACTTTGTTCCACACTGTTAACTAAATGCTCCAAATTTGTTAATGAAATTGTTCCGCTTCCACCTTCCTTAAGTGAATGTTTAGCGTTCTTTAAAGCCTGATACCCGCGTTTATCTAATATCGCAAAGCCATCTTCCTCAACATTACTTCCTTCCATCATAAGTAGTAAAGAATGACTAGTAGAAGAGATATAATTAGGAGGTGTTGCACCATGAATAGATGCTAAACCTTCAGCTCTTGCATTTCTAGCAAATTCTAACAATTGTTCATTTCCATTGGCTGCAATTAGATGGTAAACAATTAATGCTTCATATGGGTGTGCCAATACCAAAACTGGATTTGCCGAGAAAAGTTCAGTTAATCTCTCCAATTCCAAGCACTGCGAGTAAACCTCAATGGCTTTTTCAGAAACTTGTTCCCAAGCATCTCCATTAATATCTTGTAATCTTTTCAATGCTAAGTTTACTGTTGAATAAGGAATCCCATCTGTAATTACAACCTGTAAAAGACTGCCTTCGTCTAATTTAGGTATTTGATGTTCTAGCCACTTAATGACTTCTGAAGAATTAATACTAGTAATAACTGGCATTAATTGTTTAATTTCGGCTCCATGCTCTAGAGTTTGTCCGATTAGCAATTCTTCTGCATCCTCCTTTGAGCCTTCAGAATTTAGAATCGAGAGATAAATCCATGTTAATTCTTCAACTTTAGAATTATTGGCTTGATTTTGTTTCAGTAATTCGATTCCTTGCTTCAATTGTTCGGAGTTCAGTTTTGATACTTCTTCGAGGGTTGCTAAGGTCCAAGTCAAATATTTTCTTACCTTAGAAAGTCCATCGCTCGCCTCTAGATTAAAGCTTGATTTCCAATCAGTGATTTTTCCGTTTACTAGATTAAACAGGTCTTCGTATTCCGCACCGAGTTGCTCATCAACTTTAGATAACTCTTTGATTGCTTTAGAGGCGTCTTTACCAGAATTTAATGCTAATAGTACTGATATTATGGAGGCATTTCCTTTGAGTTCTAATAAATCAATACTAGGAGTAATTTCTCTCTTAGACTTTAGTTGTGCAACCACTTTTTGAAGGGCTACTTGAGATTCTGCGTCTTCACATAATACCTTTAATTCATCTAATAATTTGAGAAGTTCTGTTGTGTCATAAACATCAATTCTAGAATCGGCTAAATTTACTTTATTTGCCACTTTTTCCCGTTTCTTTTTACTGACTGGGAATGAAAGAAATTGGCTGAGTAGAAGAGTTCTGTCTGCTAATTTTTTCCATACGGGGTCGATTCCATTTTCCATGCAGTTAGCTCGAAGTTTTTCTTCAACGGTTTTGAATTCCTCCTTCCAGTCGTCTTTTTTCAATTGTTTATTTATTAGTAAAACCGCTAATCGGAATGCATCGGTTTCTGATTCATCATCCAAAACATCTTCAATTGATGGTAACCAGTCAAGAGGGCTTTGTGACGCTCCTCCTCTTGTTCTTCTTCTAGCGCCTCGTGGTTGACGTGTGAATGATGGTTTGTCTTCGTCCTCAGAAGGAGGAGTTATCTCTTCCATCGCAACATATACTAAAGATCGCCATTTCTTTTCGAGCATAGTCCAATCTGCAGTTTTCAAAACGATTCTACGGCGTTGCGGCTTTGGAAAATTCGCCTTAAAAGCGGCTTCCAAACATTTTGCCATGTGGTCTTCTTGCAGTAGAATCACCCGGATAGGTTGAACGCGTAGACGATGGGACTTCAACCCACCGGCAAAAAGAGTGAAAATAAACAAACAAAATTATTTTTCTTAACAGCCAAAATAAATCAATGACTACCACTTGGACCCAAGCAGTGGTCTTTTGGATTTAGTCAGAACTCTAGCGCTTCTTGCTCATCCAGTATTAGCCTGTGGCTTAATTTATTGGATTTGGTGGCAGTATTCCTGGCGCAAAAGAAGTACTGAGTTGAAGGGTGAAAAAAGAAAAGAAGCATTAGAAAAACATGAAAAAATGGGCATTAAATTAGTTTGGGCAACTTTCATTGTAATACTGATTGCTTTTTTCGGCAAAGCAATCGCTGGTTGGCGCAGTAATGGGGATATTTTTTCGGAAATTTGGCCTACTAATCTTCATGGATACATGGGGCCATTAGGATTCATTCTTCTATTAGTTTTAACCAGGATGGGTAAACAAACTAGAGATGCGCGAAATAGTGGAAAAAAGTTCACTCACATCAAATTAAAACATGGCCGTGCTGCTGATTTCATTGTGATTATTGCAATTATTCACGCATTTTTAGGATTTCTTTACATTTTTTCAGTTCTTTAGATTGCCAAAACTTTGTCTCGATTATTCCACATATCCAACCATAACTCAAGATTTGCTTCAATCCCTGGAGGTTGTATCCTGCAACCACATGCGTTAACATGCCCCCCACCAGTATCATCTAGCGCTGTAGCAAGTTTCGATAAATCATATCGATTTTGCCCATTAGGCAAGAATGAATTAGCGTAAAAACTAGCAGATAATGCAGGTCTATTTGGATTGTCGACTGTTCCATCATCAAATCCATGAATAATACAACAAGCATCGGCTTCACCTCCAGCCCAAGCTGTAACTAGATATCCATTCGAGTGATATCCCGTATTTTCTAACCTACAAATTGCTAATCTATTGATTATCTGTGTGTTTTTTGAAACATATTCTTGTATTTTCTTTCTCTCGTCCCGGACTCTTGAAACACGTTGTTGAACTAATTCATTAGATAGGATGTCATGTATTGTATTTCCTTGTGAGAATAATTCTAATAATTGCTGAGTATATTCTATATCTTTCATCGATATTGTTCGTGATAATTGTAAAACTGGACTGTCTTCTAAAAATTCTTCAAGAGTAATTTGTCCTGAATCTAATGCATCCACAATCGGCATAATCTCCTCTAAGTGAGATAAATCAATAATCGGGGAAAGAAGATTGTATGCTAGCCTTGCCGCTGAGGGTGTTGCTTCCCAATTGCATACACCTCCATTTTTTGTAAAATTGATTTCTTCCTCTAAATTCGGCCGGTTAGTTTGATGGTGGTCAAGGTACCAGCCACAGTTTGGATGAAAGGGGAGGTCAACCATTGCGGTTGTGGGAGTAATAATTTCATCTATTTTACCGGAACGAACCAAAGCAGCATGAGAAAAAATTACTTCAGCATCGGGATTATATGACTTCAAAACAGCCGCAGCGCAAAGTCCATCAAGATCTGAATCAGCAATAATTCGATCAAAAACAGGCAACTGTACACGATGGCCTTCACCTCCCCTCATGATCAGTCGTTCGATGCTTAGACCAAGTAGTTTCTTAATTTATCAACAAAAGAAACATGAGTACTAACCACTTGGGTCATTTATGGAGACCTCTTGCGGAGTAGTTCTTGTTAACCTCGGCTCCATACTTCTTTTACAGTACCCGCAGGGGCACTGGGATTTACCAAAAGGTCACGTAGAGAAAGATGATGATGATAATTATGAAACCGCAAAGAGGGAGTTAAAAGAAGAAACCGGCATCTCAGAATTATCATTTATTGAAAACTTCGAGTATCGTACTGAATATCAATTCAAACATAAGGGCAAACGTAAATCAAAACAGGTTTACTGGTACATTGCAACAACTGAAGAAATTTCGATAAACCTATCTAAAGAACATCATAATTATGTGTGGCTCGATTGGGAACTAGCCATAGAGCAGGCAACACATACTGAAACTAAAGAATTGATTAAAACGGCTTATGAATTCATGAAAAGCGCTGGCTTGGACTAATCTAGCATTGAAAAATCATTGTCATTAGAATTGATTTTCTTTATCAAATCTGCAATACCGTCGGATTGTTTTCTTCTTGCTAGAGGCTCCCACAATGATTCTGAATGACCCAAGCAAGCACAAACCCAACGTCCCATAACAAAGAACCAATCTGATAACCGATTTACATATACAAGCGCCAATTTTCGTACAGATTCTTCACCTTCTAAATTAACTAGTCTAACCATATTTCGCTCAAGTCTTCTAGTGACGGTTCGAGCAAAATGAATTACAGCCTCAGGCCCTTGTCCTGAAGGTAAAATGAAACTTTTCAAAGGTTCGAGATGCTCGAGCCAAGCATCCATTTCCTCAATTAACATTTCAGTCTGTTTTTCATCAATCAATTGCATTTGCTCGGGTATTTTATTTGGCATGCAAGCAAGTTCTGCTCCTAAATCAAATAATTCATTTTGAATTCTACTCAAAGCGGAAATAGCTACATTTTTTACTCTATTTATGCTACTGCTTTTACCACCATCTTCATGAGATGGTAAACGATTTGTTTCCATTATTATCATCCCGGCAGCCGCGTTTAATTCATCGCATGTACCAACAACCTCGAATCTTAAATGTGATTTCTCATGCCTTGAACCATCAACAAATGAGGATGTTCCATCATCTCCCGTTCCAGTATACACTCGCGTTATTTTGACCATGTTTAGACTCCCTGTAAGTCAACCCAAGTTATGCTTCTATGAGTGGTTTACGGGTCAAATATGTCGAATCTGTATAATGGTACCACTCAATATCTTCTTCTCCGAACATCCAAGAATAGAGAGCTATGTCTCCATCAACAACCCCATACCACTCTAAACGGCCAGGATCTAGTGATGCAATTCTCGCCCCTGTTAATTCCAAACTAGTGACTGTTGCTTGCCAACCTCTAATTATAGAAGCCAACCTATCTGCAACCTCGACTACGTGTTCATCTTCTGGTTCTAAATCTTCTAATAAAATTTCAATTTCCTCAGTTAAATAATGTGCTTCATCATTCATTACTTGCAATTCTATCAACAACTGTTCTGCTTCTGGAAGGCTTTCTCGGGCCTGTTCAATAGTTACAATTTGTGCGTTATAAGGCAGTTTACGTATTTTTTCTTCTCCGTTTTCTAGCATTGATAATTCCATGGGTATTCCAGTAAATATTGGTAAGGGACTTTCTTCTGCCACAAGTGGCTTTCATTTAGGAAGGTCTTGAACTCATCGCTTCGTCCCGTGAAAATATATCGATTTTACGCCCCGGTCTCAAAACCGGGCTATGCAGGATTGGAAAAGGGACTGTTGACTTTCTCTAGGGCCTTTTTACCAATGATTCCACCTATGAATAACCACATTAAGACCTCAAAGATTATTGCAAAATAGTAAATTGGACCTAGTGATTTTAACATTGAAACACCATCATATGGTAAACCATAAGCGATAATGTAAGCTAGTTGTGAAAGAAGATTAGAACAAAACCATACAATAAAAACAAACCAAATAATATTCGTCATTTGTTTTACTTTCCCGCCCTCAATTACTTCGCCCATGATATTAATTGTTTTCTTATCTTATTAATTCCTTTGTTTTTATGTTCAAAAAATGTTCATGTTTTACCTAATTATGGTAAATTTTTTCCATATATTGACAGAAACATGAATTATTCGGTTCGGTCGTTGATATTTGACAGGCTATTTTCAATTGCTTCAATCCACTCCGGTGCAACAGCATCTTCACCACCAGAATCTATCAGGTTCTCAAACCATTTTTCTGCTTCTTCTTTATCACCAAGAAATTCATGAATTCTATGTAGTGCTACATAAGCCATCGGATTAAGGTGTTCCTCATCAACATCCCATGCTTTTTCAAAACATGATATCGCTCCGTGTTCACCTGAAATTTGGCCCCTACTCAATGCTACCATTCCAGCTTGACTCCATGCCAAGGGCAGCCTACCGATCAATAGACCCCTAAAGACTAACCAGACCTGTCCGCCTGATAAGACTACTAATGCTAAAAATCCTGACCATTGCTCTATAGTACTCAACGAAGACCAAGTTTGAATCATCAAACCTCCGACTCCAACGCAGAATAGAAATCCTGACATTGGCGCAACTAAAACTTCTCTTCTAGTATTCAACATATGATGAACACCAAAAATCAAGCCGAGAGCTCCAATAATCGATAAGAAAGCCATATGACCGTTTACTGAAGCTGGCCTGGGGGCTGATTGACCGATAAGGAAAAGGGTTGCAACCAGTAATAAAACGCTGCCAAGCCTTCTGGATGGGTTTGGGAATGGTTGACTTTTTGAACCCATTATCAAGATAATGGCAATAATAAATTCGAAGAGAATTAGAAGCCAACGTGTTGAAGATTCTTCAAAAAACATATTGCTCCCCGTGTATGCGGATGTACGTGCAGTTTTGATTATTTGCTCAAACTCTATGATACAATGTTCCTTTAATAATCTCTGTTGAACGGTAAAGTTGTTCGAGTAATACAACTGCAGCTAATTCGTGTGGGAAAGTCATTTTTGAAAGTGTAATTGAATTTTTAGAAGTGATTTTTTCTCTTTGAGGCCAGCCATCTACAGGGCCAATCGCTAAATTAATATCTTCAGAATTTAATGACCATTCTGATACCTTTTTTGATAATTCAACTGAAGTGAATTCTAACCCCCTTTCATCTAAAAAAAATACCTTCTTATTTTCTAGTAATCGATTCAAGTAATCTTCTGGAGTTACCTTATCTGAATGAATTTCTAACTTGATATTCCTGGCTTTTAGTCTATCACTATATTTTTCAATTAGGCGTGAAAAAGATTGTTGCTTTGGCCTTCCATGCAAGTGAACGATAATTCGGCCCATGATAATCGCTAACAGTCATAGCATTTCACAGTGGTGTATATTCAGCCAAGTTCAAAAAGTAGAGTGTACAGGCAAAGTTATGTCATGGTGGCGATTTTGGGAAAAACCCAAAAAAAGAACCTTCAATGACCCATTGCTGAAGGATGGAAGAATGTGGCTTTCTGAACTTAGAAATATTTGTGAGATGAATTTTGATAATCCTGAAGAAGCAAAAAGGCAGATAAGACAAATGCAGGTTGAATGGAATGACAGTTTCAATGAAGGGACCATTTCTAAAGCCAACAAAGAGGGTTTAGAGGGTCGCGCATACAGACTTTTAACCTGCAATGATAATGAATGGATAACATGGTTAGATGATTTAGATTTTTGGAAAATGGGATGGAAACCTGTATCTGATAATGAAGACAAGGTTTGAAATGCAACCAATATTTGGCAATTTCATGGGACAGAAGCCTACTTTACATCTGCTTTATTCTTGTCCCTTCTGTTGGAAAGTTCGAAGCCTTATTGAATACTTGAATATGGATGTTGAAATGATTCCAGTAAATGGATTAAAAATTAAGAAGGCCGTTTCATTTGCTGGCGACTGGGGTAAGGTTCCAGTATTCACTGATGAAAGTGGAGGGATCCATGTAGATTCGACGCCAATTTTGAAATTGATTGATGAGAAATACAATGATGGAAAACTAGCATCCATTTCAACTCCCGAAAGAAACGAAAAATGGTTAAATTGGGCTGATACAAAGGTATCAAAAGCGACTGTCCCGATTTTGTATGGAACTTTGGGTTCTGCATTCAGGACCACAACCCGAATTTCTAAAATAGAAAAATTTGGTTTTATTTCCAAGCGCCTTTACGCTTGGGCTGGTTTCCCTGTAATGTGGGGAATTATTGCTAAAAAGAGAGTCAAGAAAGATGGAAGAACTCCGAAAAAGCTCTGGCATGATTTGTTAACTGAGTTTACCAATGAGCATAATGGGAAGGATTTCTTTGGAGGGTCTTCTCCAAACTTAGTTGATTTTTCCGTTTATGGATACATGCGCTCGATTTCCCCATTCCCTCAATTCTCTCAATTAGAGGATCATGAAGCGGGAATTGCATGGTATAACAGAATGAATGCTGAATGTT
>PBXE01000014.1 GCA_002727485.1 Methanobacteriota archaeon
ATATACAATTGGAAACCATCACGGTTGGAATTACCAGTCAATCCTCCAGCAAAGTACATGTTTCAGATATCACGGGAAGTAATGTTTCATTATTGGTAGATGCTGGTAATAGCGATGAATTACTAATTTCAGGCGCAGATATTACTGGAGACAGGGTTTTAGTTTCTAATCAAGCAACTTCCTTTGAAATTTCAAATCTTTCATTTGCGAGAACAACTACCCATAATACACCATCGATAGATCAAAACTGCTTAGGAGCCTGTAATTTGAACGAAATCCACCTTTCAGATACAAGCAATGGAATTTTCTTGTCAGGTAGCGGGACTCATAACCTAATCAATGTCGACGTTTCAGCGACCGATTCAGCTATTGAGGCTACAGGTTCTGGACATCTTTCAGCCACAAATTTATCCATATCTACAGATAACTCGGGCATAACATTGCGAGGCCCTACATCACAAATTAATGGTGATACAACTGTCACTATTACCGAACCAAGCTCAATCGGAATTGATATTCTAGATTCATCTCATCACTGGTCTAATTTAGTAATAAAAAAGCCATTTAATCAACAAGATACGACCTCAATTGGGATTAATGCTTGGTATGCAGATATTGATTATAACGAATTGAAAATAGAAAATCTCTCCACAGGAATAAACCTTCAGGATAGTGATTTTAATGGTAATATAACTCGAGTTTTAGGAGGAACAGATACTGCAATCGAACTAAAAGATAGCAAACTAATATCAAATGAAATCTCAACAAAATATCAAGCATTTGGAGTACAAATGCATGACCAGTCATATCTAAGGACAAACCAATGGGCGGCAGAACTACATAACTCGCCATTAAAATTATTCAATGATTCTCAAGCTAATATCAGAAATTTCGTGCCACTGAATACCAATTCCAATTCCTTTGATGCATCTGGAGACGGGACAATATTGTACGGCGGCAATCCTAGTATTACTATTTCAACCACTAACTATGGTATTTTTGAAGAAACAATTACGCAATTTACTGATATATCGGGAAATGCTGTTCAAGCAATAATTAAAGTAAATGACTTTCAAATAGAATGCGATGAAAATGGATTTGCAACCCTACCTCTATTACCTCAAGGTTCTGAAATAGAAGCAATATTCTCATCAACGGGAGTCACTCAAATACTAATTGGCGGTCAATCGAATCAAATAGTTCAAATTCCGGTAATCCCTCAAGGAGATTGGACCATTAATTCAGGTCAGTCAGTTATACTTGGCCCCCGTGCAGATGGATTGCCGCATGCTATTTCTGGTAATATTGAACTCCATGGAGATAGTAGTTTAAAGTTAATTTCCTCATCCATTGAAGTGTCGTCGGAGTCACAGGTTTTCTTATTTGATCAGTCTCAAATTATTGGAGACAATGCTATTATTTCAGCGTCAAATATAGAAATAAATAGCCTAGCAAAATTGACTTCTTTAGAAAATAGCGAGCTAATAGTCGATGCACCAGTAAATTGGTATTGCAGTTCAACAATTTCTACTATCTCAGTATTCTTCGAGCAAGATGTAGAATTACAACCTAACTGTAATATTGAGATGCTAGGGGGAAATATAAATTCAACATACAATATACCCGTTAGCGCATCATTCACTCAATTATCCTCTTTAGAATTGGTTGTTCTCGATAAGGGTGAACCTGTGGAAAATGCGCTTATATCAATTAACGGAACAAATGAACTGACTGATGAGGAAGGCAAAGTTAGCATTAATGCGACAGCACGATTTATTGATGGGTCATCAGATAATGTGGGGGGAATTCAAAATATAACCCTACAAGTAGGGTCTTTCTCTGATTTTGTAACCTGGGATTCGTCACGTTCATTCCATCATACATTTATTGCATCAAGAATAGATTCAGGTACTCTTTCTGAAAATTTGATTCTAGAATCTAAATGGAGTCCATATTACTTAGAAGAAGAACTAATAATTCCACAATTAAAAACACTGAAGATAGATGATGGAGTATCCTTTAGAATTTCCGAGGGAGTGAACATTGTAGTTAATGGTGCCTTGGATGCAGGTGAATCTACCCTCTCTTCTACTGGATATGGTGCAAGATGGGGAGGATTGGTACTTGGTGAATTCCTTAGTTCAAGAATAGAATTATCCAACACAGATGTTGTAGAGGCCTTTACTCCGATTTACATTTCTTCTTCCGGTTCATTATTTGCGGATGGTATAAGTCTAATGCGTTCCACTGCATCAGAACCACTCTTGTATGTTGAACCAAGTAGTAATGCATCGATTGAAATCAGAAATTCTCAGTTTAGGGATGGAGGCCGAGGCTGTATTGAATTGTACCAATCGGAAGCAGAAATTGAAATTTCCAATTTAGATATATCATACTGCAATGGTCCAGCAATATGGGCTAGACAGACTGAGGTAATTGCATCCAATATTACCATTGGAGAAGGTGTTGATACAGGGTTTGACCTAACAGAGGTATCTGGAATAATATCTTCTGTTGATGCAACGCAATTTTCTGGAACTGGAAATGTAGTTTGGCTCGATTCGATGGACGAGGAATTCAAGTTAGAAAATGTACTTGCAGTTACAGGGCAATCTGCTGCGATTGCCGGTAGAAATAATCGTAATCTACAGATTGATAATGTGGTTATCGAAGGAGCGCCAGGGATAGATTTTGATTCATCAGCAGGTTTACTTTCAAACATCCAATTAATTGGAGAAGGTTCAGGAAATGGATTGATTAATCATCATGGGCGCTCATCAAGTTCCATGATATTTGAAAATCTGTTGATTGAAGATTATTCTGTAGGGGTAGATCTTCATTCAGATGAAGGAGAAACAACCTCTCCCGCGATTATTCGAAATTCGATAATCAATTCATCAACTACAATTTCTGCCGAGAATTATTCTGCTCTAATTAGGAATTGTAATCTAACAGGGCAATCAGAACTGAGTGATGATTCAATAATCGATTTTGTAGATACAAAATTCTCTTCTCAATCACAATTCACAACTTGGAATAATGCTCGAATAAACCAGTTACATTCTATACAAATCGATTCTCAATTAAATGGAATATCCAAATTCACAGAATATGATATAATTTCAACTTATTCCAATGGAAGTACTTCGTCAGTTACTGTTGCTGGAATTGCAATTCTCCATCAAATTTCTGTAAGCTCTCAGTCAAGTAATTTAGGACAGGTACAACTCTCTAGCCTACAGATTATCGCTAATTCGCCGGGCTTACCGGAAAAATCGGTTACTCTCGAGAATAGTCAGCAATGGGATATTGGTACAAGTTTAATCATACAATTAGAAGACAACAATCCTCCGGAAGTAGAATTTATTGAACCAATATTCGGACAACAAATAATGCAACAGACACTGTTTTCTGCATCGGTGAATGCTTCTGATGATATTGATTCTCTTTCAGAATTAAATTATCGATGGACACTGATTGATTCTCAAAATAATCAAATTTTCCAAATAAATTCATCTATACCAACTGAAAATATTTCAGTTCCTAGCCCTGGAATGTATATTTTGCAGGTTGAGGTATTTGATACACTAGGGCTTTCGACACTAGTCAGTCAGTCATTCGAATCTATTCCTTTAGATTCAGACGGAGATAATACAGTTGATTGCGATCAGAACTCTTGGTTTGATTTGAAAATTGGGCGTTCATGTGGCCCAGATATTTATGATGAGGATGATGATAACGATGGATTTTCTGACAGTCGAGATGCTTGGCCTTTAGATCCATGTGCTTGGCAGGATACGGATAAAGATCAACAACCAAATGAAATTAATTGTCCCGATGGAGTTACAACATTGTTAATCGAGGACCAAGATGATGATGGAGACGGCATACCCGATATTCTAGAAGGACAGTCTAGTGATGATTCTGGGGACTTTGATACTTTTACAATGCTCATTTTAGTTATTATTGCTATAATTTTTGTTTTGTTTATTAGAAGAATGAAGCAGGGCGGCGGCGAACAATCAGAAAAGGATTATACTTACGAGTGATAAAATGGACATAATTACGATTCCAAATTCCGAGATTATAGCCTCGATTTCGATATCAGTTCTAGCTATAATCGTCTTGTGGGATGCCTATTGGCTTACAAGGCAGAAACGAGATATTCCTGAATTAGGAAAAATATCTGATGATGTTTTTGCTTGGTCTAGCGAAGGGCCAAATGAAGTGGTTAGGCAATGGGGTAATTTATTTTCTATGGCTGCGATGATGGCTTTACCTTGGGGTTTAGTTGAAATTTCTAACACACCAATAATATATCCAATAATTTGGGACATTCTTCTTTCTTTGCACTTAATTTCCCTACTGATTCCTAAAAGATATGCAATAACCCAAACTCATTTATTCGCTGACGGGCAAAGATATGAGTGGAAACGTCTTAAATTATCTAAAAGCAAGACGAAAAGACGTATTATATTATTGAGAAAGGGTTGGGGTATTTTNGCTCCATTACCNGTTGGCGGANATTATCATGATTTGGCGGAAGCAAAATCTCGGATAATAAAAATCCTAAATCCTTTAGAAGAAGAATAATCGTTATTTTCAATAATTGCCGACTAGAGGCATAATTATGGAATGGACNGTAAGCGATGAAGATATTTTTGTNAGATTAGATCCAGGTGAAGAAATTCATGCTTCACTNGGCTCATTAGCAGATAAAATAGGATTTAATGCGGCGGCAATAACTAGTGGAATTGGCAGAACGTGTGACAATGTCTATGGCTTCATGAATAATGATGGAATTTATATCAAGAGACAACTTGTTAATCCNTCGGAATTAGTCAGCCTATCTGGTAATATTGCTAGAACCGAAGAAGGTAATGCGTTCACTCACATCCACTGTTGCTGGTCTGATGATGACAATAATGTCCATGCAGGTCATATGTTTTCCTCTAAAGTTGCAGTGGTTGCAGAAATACATCTAAGGATTCTAACTCATGCTATAATGACGCGTTGTCCTTTGCCTGATGTACAACTATTGGGTTTACGTTTTTCGTGATATTCATATCCTCTCGCATCAAGGGATAGACATGACCCGAAAAGACAGAATCAAGTTTCTGGCTGATGCGGTCAGTCATCATCGAGAATTATACTATAATCATTCAGCACCAGAAATTTCAGATGCTGAATTTGATGCATTATGGGATGAACTAAAATTACTAGATCCAGATAATTCAGTCCTTAACCAAGTAGGCCCAGAACCGCTTCCGGGAACTGTAAAAGTAGAACATAAATTTCCTATGCGCTCTTTGGATAAAGGAACAACTGGCGAAGATATCATCCATTTTGTCACTCAGTCTACCTCAGGGGGCAAGCAATATTTAGCACAACCCAAGTTGGATGGTTCAGCATTATCTTTAGAATATGTTGCAGGTAATTTGCACAGAGCAGCAACCAGAGGTAGTGGAGAGAGAGGAGAAGATGTAACTCTAAATGCGAAATTAATCGCTAATATTCCTTCCCGTCTAAAAATTCCCATTGACTGTCATGTCAGAGGCGAAGTAGTAATGCCTCTGAAAACATTTGATGAAAAGTACAAACATGTTTCACCAAATCCAAGAAATCTTTGTTCTGGTGCTTTACGGCAGAAGCATGGAGATGGAAAAGCCGAGGCTTCTGATCTTGTATTTTGGGCATATGATGTTAAATTTCTAAATGAATCGCCCGATGCAATTAATGATAGTGAGTTACTACATTTTTTACAAAATTCAATTGGAATTGAACCAGCGCCGTGGCAAATTTTCGACTCAGATACGCCACAAATCGAAATGATNCAGTATACCGAAGAATGGAGTGCTAAAAGGTCGGATTATGATTTTGAAATAGATGGAATAGTTTTCAAATTAGATTCATTATCTCAACGAGAGAGATTAGGCTCCACAGCACATCATCCTAGATGGGCTCTGGCATGGAAATTTCCTCCNGAAGAAGCAACATCTGTGTTATTACATGTAGATTGGCAGACCGGTAGAACTGGAAATGTCACACCAGTTGCACGTATTGCTCCACAAACAGTCGGTGGAGTAACAGTAGAAAATACAACACTACACAATCCAGGTGAGGTTGAAAGGTTGGGAGTAAAGATTGGTGATAAGGTTCTAATTGTTAGACGAGGGGACGTCATTCCTAAAATTGAATCCAGTCTTGGTCCGGCAAGTAAATCCGATTTAGAGAATAGATTCCATGCTGATGGAACACAATTCACAGGCACTTTACCTACAAGTAGTGAAATTATTATTCCTTCAATTTGTCCTGCATGCCAATCAAATTTGATAGTCGAAGGAGCATTTCTAAAATGCCCAGAAATAATGTGTGAATCTAGAACTAGTAGATCAATAATTTACTGGTGTCGAGCATTAGAGATGGATGGAATTGGTGAAAAATTAGTAGAACAACTTCTCGATTCCAGTCTAATTAAGAATATAGCCGATTTGTACAAATTAGAAAAAACACAATTGCTTCAATTGGAACGTATGGCCGAAAAATCAGCTAATAATGTTCTAGTTGAGATAAATAGAACAAAAAGTATGACTCTAGGTAAGTTTCTCCATGCACTAGGACTTCCCGGGATTGGTCCAGAATTAGCCTCACTAGTTGCACAGCAAACCAAGAGTTTCGATGGTTTGATGAAATGGGTTGAAGATGCAAAGGCTGTACCCGGTGACCAAAATTTNGGTAAATTGAACGATTCTAAAGGAAAACCCTTCTCTCAAAATGCTGCTTTAAGGCTGATGTGTGAGAATGAAGGAATAGGCTCCAAAGTAGCGTTGCAGGTCAGAGATGGACTTGACAATAGGCGAGACCTTCTTATCGAACTTTCTCAGTATCTATCACTAACAGACGAGCCCGAGCAGATTTCAAGAGGAGTACTAAGTGAAATGACCTTCTGTATTACTGGCACTCTAAGTAATCCACGAAAAGAAATACAATTGATGATAAAGGCAGCAGGAGGAAAGGTTGTAGGAAGTGTTTCATCAAACCTTGACGTTCTTGTTGCTGGAGAAAATGCGGGCTCAAAATTATCTAAAGCCAATTCTCTAGGCGTGAAGGTTTGGAATGAAGAAGATTTGATTAAGGCGTGTAGTGAAGACACAATAACAGGTTCATCTGAAGAGATAGATTCTGCAAATATTCAAAGCAGCCTGCTTGACTATAACTGATTTGAAATCAGTGTACCTACAAACAATTTAGGGTTAACCTTCAATACTAAAGCAGATTACAACAACCATGAACTACTCAAAGAGTGTTTATTTCNTGCTGTTGATACTTTTAGTTTCGGTTGTACCTCTAACTGAAGGGAAAGAAAATGGCAAGTTGAATTCTGGTTCAGGATGTGGATGTCATTCTCAAAGTGGGACAAATGTAGCAACACCTTCGCTATCAGGAACTCCAGCTAAGTATTCTCCTGGACAAACTTATCAATTGACAATATCAGTCAGTGGCGGTGTTTCTGGTTCTGGCGGAGGCTTCAGCCTTGATATTGACAAGGGTACTATGAGTTACATGGGTTTTGCAGTCAACATTAACTCTGTAGGGGATAGTGCTACACACTCAATTACTGGAAGCAGTTCTAGAACCTGGGGCCTAGATTGGACAGCGCCTAATTCTGGTTCAGGAACAGTAACGTTTCAATTAGCTGCGATGACATCTAATGGAGATGGCACAGATTCTAATGATAGATGGGGAACCTTAACAGTTCAAGTTCCAGAAGATGTTCCAACCAATCAACCACCTTCCGCTAGCAATGCTATGTTAACTCCAACCGATGCCAAGACTGCAGATAGTCTAACACTTTCATACAGTTACTCAGATCCCGATGGAAATCCAGAATCAGGTACTGTAATTACNTGGTACAAAGACTCTATCGCACAACCTCAAGGAACGATACCAGGCAAGGTTGTATCCTCTAGTTTAACCGCGAAGAATGAGCAATGGTATGCNGAAGTAACTCCTTCAGATGGACAGGANAGTGGTCAAACAATTACAAGTAATACAGTGACGATTCAAAANACACCNCCNACAGTTTCNACNCCNGCAATTTCCCCATCACAACCTTCTTCAAATGACGATTTATCAATCACTATAAGTTCTAGTGATGATGACCAAGATGTTTTGACTACAGAAATNAGNTGGTATCTNGANGGAGTACTTGTTANTGAATTAAATGATCAATCTACTGTTACGTCCTTAGCTACAAGAGATGGAGACCAATGGTATGTTGAAATTAGAGTTTCAGATGGAGAAGACACTACTGCATGGAAAACATCACAAACAGTAACCATTGGTTCTAATCAACCAGTAAATAACAAACCGACAATCATGGCACTTGTTCTCCAACCCTATGAGGCATATACTTCTGATTCGTTATATTTTGACTTTATTTCAACCGATAATGATGGAGATCCAATTGTTGATACAGAAATTCAATGGTACAGAGATGGAGTACTGATGCCTAGTATCACAACTACTACGCTATCTTCTGAGCAAACCAGTAAGTCTGAACAATGGGAGGTGCATGTTCGTATTAACGATGGTACTGATTGGTCAGATTGGGAGATTAGTTCATCGGTTACTATTTTGAATACCGCACCAGAATTAGATTCTATAAGTTTGGATTTTAGTCAAGCACAAACCTCTCAAAATATAACCTTGAGTCTCTCAATGAGCGATTTAGATGGAGACGCACCAGCCTCGCCAGAAACAAGATGGTATAAGAACGGTCAAGAATTTACATCAATAGAAAACCAGATTACATTACCTTCTTCCTTAACTTCAAAGGGAGATAATTGGACAGTATTTGTTAATGCCAATGACGGTCAAGATTTAAGCGAGAATGAATTATCTGCATCTGTTCAAATCATAAATACAATTCCAAATGCGATAGCGGAGTTATCTCATTCTTCACTTGAAGACCTTGTTTTATCTATTACAAATGACGATATAGACGGCGACTTGGTATCCAATGAGATTACATGGTATAGGAATGGTTTCAAAGAAGGTTCTCTAGATGGGCAATCTAGTGTTCCTGCCCAATTACTCGGGCCAGGGCAGGTTTGGTCAGTTGAAGTAATTCCTAACGATGGAGAATCTAATGGCACACTAGTTTCTTCCCAATTAGTTGTTGAAAATCTAGCGCCAAATTCGGTAATAGATTTGGAAAGTTTAGAATTGTGGGACAATGAAGAGATTGTAGTAACTGGCAAAAATTCGACTGATTTAGACGGATTTATCGATAAATATTCTTGGCAATGGTGGGATAATAATGGCAATTCTGGTAGCGGAACTGGTAAGACATTTTCTTTTTCACCGATGGGAGATGTTATGTTAAGATTGATAGTTGAGGATGAGTTTGGCGCGATAGGTGATAATTCAATTAATTTCCAAACAGAAGCAGGGCCAAAAATCACTCAACTAAAGGCTCAAAGTGATGGCGAACAGGTACAATTAACATGGAATTGGGACGGGCCAGATGCAGCCTTTGAAATATTCAGAAATGGGGACTCACTTTCAATCATCAGTGAATATGGATTTACTGACACCCCACTTTTGTCTGGGTCAACAGATTATACGGTAAAGCCAATTATTGATGGCAAGATAATCAATTCAGGCGCTAGTTCAGTTGAAGGATTCATTGTAGAACCGGTCGAACCAAAATCGAGCCAAGTTTCGTCTACCGGCGGATTAATCACAGGACTGGTATTTATTCTGATTAGTTTAGGTACTCTTGCAATGGTATTTATTGATAGGAGGGATTGAATGTTTAGAAGACTTAGAGTATTGCTAGTATTTTCTTTACTCATATGTGTTAGTAGTTTTTCGCAAGCCAATCCCGGTGGTGTAGGAGATGGTATTTTTGATATGCAATGTGGCGGGGCTTGTCATGGAGACTCTTCGTTAAACCAGACATCATCCGCTTTAATTGAATTCGAAATTGAAGGAACTCCCTACCTCGAGCAACCGATTTCTATCAACGCTGTCGCTTCAGGATCACAATTGAGTATTTATGATAACATAGGGATGTTTTTGTTAACTGATACAACTGGACATAGTGATACTCCGAAAGATGCAGGTTGGGAAATTTTATCAGACTCTAATGGCGGAAATAACAATTACTTAGAAGGTAAAATGGATTCTAGCTCGAATAATTTTTCAGTTTCTTGGACAGTAAAACCTACTGAGTTGACATCAACTACATTTTTTGTGTCTATTCACCATGGTGGTGATGATATTCCTTATTTTGGAATTAGCCAAGGCGTTGAGATAGAAGTACTCCCAATTCCTGATAATTTACCTAGATTAGCATCTGATTTTATACCTCAAACTAGTAGAGATTTGGGAGAAGAAACAATTATGAAAATTGAAACTGAAGACGCATCTAATGTTCTAATTGAATGGAAAATTGAAGGTAGTACAATTTCTACATTGAGTGCAAATTCTTCGGAAAATGGAATTTGGCAGTTTAATGTTCCAGCATCAAATCAACCTTCTATGTTACAGTGGAGGGCAATTTTAGAAGGCGAGGGGCCATCACAAACTACTCCTTGGTTTACATTAGTAGCCCAAGAGCCACCATTTGAAGTAGATGAAGCAGCAGTTTACCTCCAATCCTTTGCCTTATTTATTTTCGTAATTGGGATGGTACTAACACTACAAAGCAAATATTCTAGAGATTTAGTTGTAGAAAAACAATGGGAGCAAACTGATACTGTGATAAATCAAGAATCTGATAATAACCCTCCTCCATTACCTAATGGCCAATTACCTCCTGGTTGGACTATGGAGCAATGGGAGTGGTACGGGCATGAATATGTCAGTGAACAGGAGGCGGGAGCATGATTTCTTCAGCCACATTCCACGTAATTACAACAGAATTAGTGGTTGGTTCTTTTGCTATGGCAGGATTGTGTTTCTTACTCCACGCGCTCTGTCGATTTGAGATAATCAAGAATAGTAATTTAATTCAAGTTACAGATAATGTCGCTCATTTTGCCTTATTCTTTGGAATTTTAGCGACACCTTTCGCAATATTTAGCGGCATTTCAGCGTCTCCAGGTTCGGGCTTTTCAACGCCTATTTTGGTCAATAAAATGTTTCTATCCATGACAGGCCTAGGTTTAGCACTATCAGCGCTAATAACTAGGTGGAAATTCGGTATGGGGATTTTACAACAAAGAAAAACAATGCTAATTCAAACCTTTTCAGGGATGTCTGCTAGTGGAATGATGCTACTTACTGCATCTGCAGGTGGTACATTTTCTCGTGGAGAATCTCTATTGGATTTGTTCAGCCTTCCCTATGAGTCAGTATTACTAATGCCAATAGCGATAAGTTCTCTACTTTTATTATCGGGAATAGTTTCAACCTTAACGGCTATAATGAGAATGGTCAAAAAATCATCCGTACAACATTGAGTTTCTAGAATTAGATTCAGGTGTAGGAATGTTTGCCCCCTCCATCATAGATTGTAACTGCGCTTCTAGGAATTCAGCCTCTTGAATTAGGGGCTCATGGGGTAAATCAATTGCAGGTAATAAATTATTCAAGTGTTCAATCAATGTTGCAGCAGCTCTTGCATCAGGGAATCGAGGGTCAGCTTCAACCATTATCGACATTAAATCTAGGCCACGTCGCCTTGCTTCACCAAGGATAGATGCATTAATTCCTTTGATAACTCCTTGTTGTAAAAGGGGAATATTCATGTCTTCCAACATTTTTCTACTCTTGTCATTGGCACCAATTCCGACTATATCGATACCTTCAGTATCTTCATACTCAATGACAGGTTCTGCGCCATTCAGATTTGCCTTCATACCACTCTTTGCAAATGCATCAATAACTACGCCAGCTACAATTTTTTGTTCTTTAGACCATTCAAACATAGCCCATACAATATCATGTGCAAGAGCTTCTGGAACAACTAGTTCGCTCATCAATAGTATTACTTGATCACAACCATCTATTGTGCATTGAGGCTTTCCGGCATATGCCCTAATCGGCGGAAGTGGAACTCCCTCCTGAACCAATGTCAAGGCTGGCAATCTAGCATCAACTACACCTCCAATAAATTCTAGTTGCAGATGGTCGATTAGAAAATGAGCAACAACACTAGACACCATTCCAACACTTGGAAAACAGGCAACTACAAGGGCGTTATCGGTTGAAACTTCCGCATTTATTCGGACACTAGGGCCTTCCATGAGCCCTCTACTTTCTCATCGTGTATCAAGACTTTCATTACTTTGCTCATATCGGTGGTTTGATGGTGTTAAACTAAAACGGATAATCATGGCTGATGGAGAATCCCCTCAAACAAGGCAACACATGCTTTCACCTTCAGCTTGGAATCGTTATGAGACCTGTCCCCGAATGTATTGGCTAAGCAGACAAAAACTGCCTAGAAAAGCAGGAATGGCAGCCTCTTTGGGAACCGCTGTTCACGCATCGATAGAAGATTTACTATTGACAGATTATTCACATATTGGAAATGATGAGGATAATTGGTTACCTAAAGAAGGCGAGCGATTGTTAAAAGAAAGATGGGATGAAGAGAAAGAGACTTTCATGAATACACCTAGAAGACCGATGTGGAAGGAAGAGAAGTGGAAAGAAGCAAAGAGGCATCAAAAAGGTGGAATAATTATGCTTCTAGACCATATTGGTATTCAAGGGTTGGACCATAACAGGATCACAGGTGCTTTATGGCGTAAAGTACAGAAACATGCAATAGCGGTTGAGGGAGAATTGAAAACTAGAAATGGACGTTTAATGGGTCGGCTAGATCTACTTCTAGCAGACGTTGACTCTAAAGGAAACATGGTGGGCTGGCTTGTTGCAGATTTGAAAACAGGTAGAACCCCAGATAAAGAATTGAAATCTGAGGTAAACCGACAATTACGATTATATCGCGATATTTTATTGGATAACAATGAGAACCCACCTCCTGTTAGAACCGAAGGTTGGTACACTCTAAATTCTTCAAAATGGCCCGCCATCGGCGAGAATGTTTTGGAACAAGCATATCAGGCATGGGAGAAAACACAACCAACAACTATGCCTATGGAGCCAACACCTGGGCCCAATTCGTGTGGAGGCTTTTGTGATTGGAAGGCTTGGTGCCCACATTGGTGGAATTGGCGTTTTGAAAATGGCACTCTTCACAAAGATGACTTTTCGGATGCTGTTGTTCTTTTACACGACTTTGATTCTAATTCAGGTTCAGCAGTCATTGAGTTATGTGAGCCTTTAGGAAATGGAATTAGAGCTATACCTACGGGAGTAAAGAAGTCTGCTAGGTTTGATGGTAGAGGTAAAGAAGCATTACAAGAAGTACTTGATAGTAAACATCAGGGCCCTCTTTTTCTAGGATCAATTATGACTACTCAGAATACTTGGAGAATTGGACATTGGTGCGATGTTCTTCCATGGAAGCCGATAGCCGATGGTGTCGAATATCACAAAGAATAGAACTATCTAAGATATTTTCTAATTTCTTCCCTTGCCTCTTCATCTTCAATTCCTTTCGGAGATAGTAGCCAAGAGATATACTTCGGATCAATTTTTTGAATTTCGGAAATATGTCTTCCTCTATGCCTTCCAAAAGCGAGAACATAGTGACCATCATTGATTCGGATTTTACCCAGAGAATCTAACATCTCTAAATCTTCTAATCCGCGTCCAAGGTTAGAATCTTCGGTTTTTGAATCTCCATGCACCAACCATCTCTCTAATTCGACTAAGGATTTTCTAAAGTAAGGTGCATGATCAACAGAAAGCCTCCAAAATAATAGTAATGATGCAGCAGCATCTGCCGCAGCAGTATGCGCATTTTCCAGAGAAATACCATGCTTTACACATAACGAACCAAGATTATGCGGCCTTGGTAGTTTAATTCGGCGGACAACTTCCAAAGTGTCCATTACTGCTTTTGGGGTTGGAGGTAATTTGCCCAGTCTTCTAAACTCATTATTGAGTAAGGGGAGATCAAATTGTCTGACGTTGTGGCCTACGATAACTGAACCTTCAATCAATTCAAAAATTTCATCAGCAAATTTCGAAAAATCTTCCAAAGACTTGACATCGCTGTCATAGATTCCATGTACTTCACTGGCCTGAATCGGTATCGCTCTACGAGGATTAATTAGAGTCTCATACGAGATTTCAACCCCCTCACTAGATGAACCAATCAATGCGATTTGAACGATTTTATCACTATTAGTCGAAATGCCTGTAGTTTCTAAATCAAAGGCCAGTACGCGTTCACCATCCAGAAAGTCCTGAGCCATAATTAGAGGAACAGTTGCCACTCTTTGAACATCTCTATTCAAATAAATACTAAAATTGAAATGAAAATTTCTCCTAGCAGACATTATGGGATTGTTTGACAAGTTCAAGAAACGTTTTTCTAAATCCGAGGATAATAGTGCGTCCGTCGATGAAGAAGACCCGTTTGAAGATCAAGATTCTCTCAGGAAATTTCAAGAAAATAATAACAGTATAACCGAAGAAGTAATGGATGTTCTTCTAAGTCAAAATAATGATATTGAAGTCAAACCTTCTGAACTGGTAATTTCTGAGTATGATGCTGGCGAGGCCGATTTATTAGAACTTGAAAATGAAATATTAGAAGATAATTCGATAAAAAATGTAGTCATCCATGAATCATTTGATGAAATAGACGAACATCTCGAAGGAGCAAAAATAATCGGAGACATTTCAGAAGAGGTATCCTTTGATTCGGTCGTCTAATATTGATAAAATAAACTAACTTTTTTTACTCCAAATATACATACTATTAGAAGGGTGAAGTATTTCACCCCAATTGTGAGGATTATGGTTACTGGTAAAAAGTGTAAGTCATTTTCCTTAGCCTGCATAATGTTTCTATCAATTTTCCTGTCAGGTTGTATGGGGCTTGACTCTACGGTTGACCCTAGGGCATCGCTTCAAGCATATCCTCTTTCAATTCAGGAAGGTGAAACTGTAACATTAGATGCCACAAGTTCTACAGCAGTTGAGGGCGTTGTAACCGGTTTCAAATGGGATTTTGGAGATGGACAGAAAGCAGAGACTGTTATAGGACTTACAACATATACATATGACACGTTTGGAGTCTATACAGTCACTCTAACCGTTGAGAATAGTCTCGGAGGACAAGACGAAATTTCTACATCGATATCTGTTAATGGTGCACCAGTTCTAAATTTAACCGTTCCTGAACAAGTCAAATCTGGAGATGCTGCATTTTTAGATGCCTCAAATAGTTACGATCCGGAAGGTAAAGATCTCTACTATTCTTGGGATTTAGATTGGTCTAGAGATAGTGATTCAGATGGCGACCAAAGAAATGACGTCGATGCGACCACTCCTACAGTGCTACTTCCAACCAATAATTCGGGGAAGATAAGGGGAAGTCTTGTTGTATCAGATGGAAATGGTGCGGCTATTTCTGAGACATTTACTATCGAAATTGTTACTAGAACCTTTGAAGTTGAATGGGTTACAGAAGAAATATCCTTTACTTGGAATGATTACCTTGAGCAAGGAAATCAATGGGAAGACAGCATTTCTCCAGGCAAAGAAGGTCGAATCATAGATTTCATTGCGACACTTGAACTTGAACAGGAATTAGGGCCACAGGATAACTTCACTCTTTCGCTATTAATCGAGAATGATAATTATAAGAAGACAGTACAAACAGAAGGTGGAAACATTACTGCAAATGAAACAGCGAAGGCAATAATGGAAAGAGACTCAATTAATCCTGCTGGTGAAAATGGAATTTATACTGCAGATTCTGAAGAAGAACTGTTCAACCGATTACTAGGACAAGCTGGCTCAAGAACTGCTCAGGGAGTTTGGACTTGGACTGTTTTTGCACAGCAAGCGGACCCTGATTCTTTGATCGATACATTGCCAGACCCCGATCCTGGAAATGATTGGGGCCTAGAAGTGATTGTTACTATAATGAGGCCTGAACTTACTGAGGTAACTTTCGGTTGAAAAAGTCAATGCAAGAAGTAATTTAGCCGGACTATTTGGGATGTGTGAAGGCCATGGTAGATAGCGTTGAAATCAGCAGAGTCAACATTAGAGATACAGTCTCGTTTGACATTTCAGTTTGGATGAAACATCCTGACGATTGGGAATTTAGGCCTAGTCTGTCTGTACAAGGTCAAAGTTTTATCATTTCAGACCTCAATGATGGTAAAGAAATGGCTAGTATAGAACTAGACGATGAACAGATGGAAACCATCCAAAGGGATAGGGTCGCAGAGTTGAGAGTTAAATTCCAAGTTCATGGAATGCATGGCAAGTTGAAAAAAATACACCCTATTATCGCAGACGGTAAAGCGAAGAAACTCGCTACGGCAAATTGGAAAACCACTCAATCAGTGCAATTTAACTGATTATTTTACTGCCTGAAATATGGGATTTCCACCATATCTTTGATATGGGTTAGATTTGATTTTCTTTTTATGGTTCCAAGAAGAGTCGGCAAAGGTTCACAAAAAAGAGCAAGATTTGAGAGATTAAAGATTGAAGTTGAAAAATTCGTTTTTGCTAACCCCGGATGCTCAGCACAATCTATTGTGGCAAATTTAGCCCATGATAAATCAATGCGTAACCATGGGTTAACCCCAAGGAAGATTGGCTTTTTCATATCCAGAAATCTCTCTAAGTCGTTAACGTGGTGGCAAGATCATAAAGCAGGAAGAAGGGTGTATGGTAAAATAGAAAACCAAGCGAACCTATCTAAATCCAAATAAAATGATTAATTTTAGCGTTTAACTCATGTATAATCGACTTTTACACTTAATCATGGAAGGTAAAATCGCAGCCTATTTTGACCTTGATGGGACATTATTGGATGCTTCCAGCGAGAAGACTCTCACCGGCCACCTAGGCCTAAGAAGGCCTTGGAGAATCCCTCTAGGTGCTACGATGTGGACATTGGGTTTTTTTGGTAATTTGCTTAGAGGGCGTTCTGTATACGATTCTGCAAGAAATAGGGGCCATTTTTGTTTATCATCTTGGGAAGTCTTAGATAAATATTCCAAAAAGATAGCAGCAGAGAATCTTATTCATAAAGTTCCTAAAGAAGCCTTAGAATGCATCTCTTGGCACAGAGAACAAGGACATAGACTTGTTCTAGTTACTGCAACAATTGCACCCATGGCCGAAGCCATGGGTGTACAATTAGGTATGGACACAATCTACGGATGTGGGCCAAGAGTTCGAAAAGGAATACTTTCGGGCTCTGAAAGAGGTTGGAGTGTGCCACGACGTAAAGGAAAGGTGCCAGTTGTAAAGAAGGATGCTTTAGAACATAATCACGACTTGTCCCTTTGCTACGGGTACGGGAATACAATGGCAGATACCTGGTTTATGTCTGTTACAGGTAATCCCGTAGCCATAAACCCAGGTAAAAAAATGTCAAATTTAGCTATCGAGAAAGGATGGCCGATAAAGTCATGGAAGGTATGAATTTTAAATAGTCTCGATTTTGTTTTTAGATATGGCAAAACAGACAGTTATACCTCTCTCGGAAGGAGTTCAAAACCAAAGAAAATCAGATTTGATGAGGGAATTATCTACAATTACGGCGTCTCACAATAGGGCGTTTGAATTTCTCAATGAAATCATTGAGTCTGAGCCCAACAAGATTATGCTTGATGAGGATTGCATAGTTGTAGCAGGACATCTTGCAACATATAGAATAAAGATAGACCATCTACTCAAAAGACTCAGCAATCCTATTGTTTATGGATTAGGGTTTGATACAATTTCAGTCCATGCAAAGGGTAAATTGGATAGGGAAAAATCAACCTATGCTTGTATTCAATCAATTGCAGGAACCAATGTTCCCTTTGCGGATAGTATTGCAGCAATGATTTTTGGATTATTAAATGATGAAAATTTCTTCCACAGTAAAGATGGAGATACGCTTAGTCAAGCATTAGTGGAATTATATGGTCCTGACCCCTACAGTCCAATTGGCAGCAAGTTGAAACAATATATTTTGAATAAGTATGATGCAGATTATGACCCAGAAGAGATGACTATTTCTTTCTTAGGAACTCATGGTTACAAATGGAAATTGGGTTTTGGAAATCCTTTGGCAATTGGTTATAGTCTAGAATATAAGAAACCTAGACAGAGACTTTGGCGTGTTTTGACTAGAGATACTTCAACATCCCTGAACCACTCAAATGAAATTTTTTCTCTTTTACACAGGCTATTAAGGAGCCCAGGGAATGTAATTCCTGAAAGCATGGATTGGACCACCTCTGTAGAATTATGCAAACTTATTTTGCCTGTAGTTGATGGTTTTGATAATTTGGATGAGGAAGCAATTCGCCAAGCTTGTATGAAAATGGAATACGAAGAGTGGTAAATTGGCGGCCCCGCCGCGATTCGAACACGGGTTACTGGTTCCGCAAACCAGTGTGATATCCAAGCTACACCATGGGGCCTTATTCTGTCCAATTATGCACGGGATATAAGCGCGACGGGTTTCGTACTTTGGTAAAAAGCAAGGTTTCATGCATGTATGTTAATTCGGAGTATCATGGCGGTAAACCTCAAACGTCGTGTAGATTATCCTATGTTGGATAGTGCAAACATTGCTTACTTTCCAAGGATTTATGATTTAGCACATCGTTTTTTTGAAGAATGTTGGAGTTTGATGTGTGAAATCTCCTATCCTGAAATGATCAATGAACGAAGAGTAGGTTTCCCAGTTGTTCACATTGATACCGATTTCATTTCTCCATTGAGATATGGCGATACAGTTCACGCTAAGATTTGGATTGAAAAAATCGGTACAAAGTCATGTACATGGGCTTACAGGTTTTTCAATCAAAATCAAGAATTAGTCTGGTCTTCCTCTCAGGTTACAGTTTGTGTCAACATGGATAATTTAGAATCTATGATTATTCCCGATTGGTTGAGAAATGGATTAGAAAAGCAATTAGAGCAAGGTGAATAGATGTCCAGGAAACAATTTGATTTTTCCATCAGAATGGATAAAGAAAATTCTACTCCTAAATCAGATCCATTCGACATGACAGTTACGCCAGATACCAAAGGACCAAAATCAGTTGCGGTTATGATGTTTTTTGGAGGTTTACTACTAATCTTGTTGGCTTTTGGAGATTTCCAATTGAGCCAATTGGAAGATTTAAGCGATGAAGAAATAGAAATTATTTTAGAAACTCCTAATGCAGATATAGACACTGAAATCACCAATGAAGATTATCAGAAATTTCACGACTCTGCAAGACAAGGGTACCTAATTCGGGCTGCAGGATTGGCGATATCTGGATCTTTGATAGTGATAGGTTCTCCATTCCTTTATTCATTGAATAAGAAAGGAGCTTATCTTGGTATAGAGGGTGCTGCAATTGGTTTAGTAACCGGTGTAATTGGAAGTATGATGGTTAATGATGCAGCGGGCGAGTATCTATCAGGTCCCCTATTACTCACTTACAAACTGTTAACATATTCATGTGGCATTTGCATGTTAATATGCGGTGCATTAACTTCTTTACCCTTGTTCAATGCTAGAGCTAGAATGGCATTGAGCGGAAATAATAAGGTAAGAATCAAACCAAATTTGGAAAGCGAAGAATAATCATTTATCGGGTTTAGGCCATTTCTTCATCAATGTTTTTTTCAAATCGTCGTCTAATGTTGCGTTCCACCAATCACTGCCCCTCCAAATTGCATATTTCCCCCTTATGCCGCGTAAATCAGCACCTTTGAATTTACAGTTATTGAAATTGGAAAGATTTAACCTTGCTTTTTTTAGGTCAGCACCTCTAAAATCTGTATTATCGAATGCTGATTTCATCAAATCGGCCCCGACCATCGATGCCCTTCTAAAGTCGCAGTTGGAAAAGTCGCCCTCAGTCAAATCCGCACCATCAAGAACAGCTCTCCTAAAATTAGATCCTGAATGCCTACCCTTGCGCAGTAATGAATTTGAACGATTTTGAAAAGACCAGTCCAATATCTCTCCTATTTTTCCAGTATTTTCGCGAGGGTCATCACTACTGCCCGACATTACCATACTAAATCCTCACAAAGCGGATTTTTCTTCCAAATGTTGACGGCCTTCATCAGTTAATTCTGCATAACGATTCTTATCACCAAATTTGGCCGGAATTTGAATGAAATTTCTCTCTTTCAACCTATTGATATACAATGAAAGGTTACCAGGTGGCTCAATTTTTGCATCTTCGAATAAGCTATTAATTGTTCTAGGAGGGCAATCTTCTAAGTTTTCTATTTCTCTAAGGAAGTGTAAGGCCCCAAGCACTTGTTCAGGCTTTCCATCAAGCGAGTAGTTTTCCAATAAAGAGCGGAAGTCGGCTCCTCTCGAAGGCAAAGATTCTAGATTTGAATTATTAGATATTGATTCTCTAGATAATTCAACAGTTTCTTGAATTCTTTCGAGCATTGCCCCCCAAAAGCCTTCTTGTTTGTATTGATTAACTCGTTCCTCAACTTCGAATTGCCCTCCTTCGGCTTCAAAATCAAACTCGCCGGCATGAATCGAAATTTTACTAACCTTATTGCTCATACCATCCCTCAAATATGCCCAATATTCCGGTATTGATAATTGTTTACAATTTGATAAATTTTGCTCAACACAAATAGTAGGTCTTTTGATTGTAATTATACCCGCCAGTATGAGGGGGCGTTATGGAGCACGAATTCCGAGGTTATGCTTTGGTACTTCATGATGGTGCCGATCCAAGGACGGGAGGCGTTGCAATTGCCGGCTTTACAACAGCAGGAATGGTAGGGGTAATTGCAGCATCTCACATAATTAAATCATTGAAATTAAATCAACTCGGTACAGTTCTAAATGCAGAATTCCCGGCAGTTGCATTGATTCATGATGAAGTTCCAAAGCATCCAGTCAGGGTTTACCAAGGCGACAAAATTGGAGTATTCACCTCAGAAATTAGATTCAAAGATAAACAAGATATCATGTTTGCATCTACGGTTTTAGAATGGTTCACCAAAGGTGGATTTGATAATTTAATTATTATCGACGGCATAATTGCCAACGACAAGCAACTAACTCATGGTGAGTTATATGGCGTGGGGTCATCGGCAGCAGCTAGGTCAAGACTAAAGCAAGCAGGCATTGAACCAATTCAGCAAGGAATAGTTGCCGGAATAACTGGATTTTTATTAGGTGAGGGAGATAGATTAGGAATTGATGTTACAGCATTGCTAGCAGAGGCAAGTCCAATGTATCCAGATGCTAGAGCGGCCGCTTTAGCAATTGAGGCGGTATGTGATTTGACTGGATTAGAGATTCCTCTTTCTGAATTATTGGAAAATGCTAGGGAGATAGAAAATAGCGTTAGAGAAGTATTTGAGAAATCAATGACTATGTTACCTGGTCCCGAAGAGGGCGAAGAGTCTTTTTCAGATCCTTCATTTGGTTAATCTCTTTTTAGATTTTGAACAATCTTGATCAGTTCATTGAAATCAATATCAGTGGCAAGTAAAGGTTCTAAATCAGGGACTCTTGCCGCATAAAATCCACTTTGCTTTATCGCTTCAATTAATTTATCCATTTTGGGCGCACCAGAGGTATTCGACCATTTCGGAAGAGAATCTAAATTTACTAGTAAATGGTCTCGGCTCATTATTTTTGAAGCATTTGAGATGTGTTTTACACTTCTGATAAGTTCTCTTTTTGCGTACTCTAAATCATGTTCATCCCAATCAAGTCCACAATCTTTAGCCATTCTATATTCTTCCTCGCTTGGAAAACATAACTCTAATACTCGCTGTTCTGTCATTCTTTCAGTAATTTCTTTATTCCATAAAGGACCAATCCACATAGGTCCACTTGCTCTATCCAGTTCACTTTCATTTGGATGTTTTTTGAATTTATATGGAATCTCATCGCATCGGATTCTCCACCCAAGGTTGGAATGAATATTACTTGCTAACTCCTTGCTCGATTTCAACATCACACTAATTCTAACATGATGTCCATCAAATAAGGCTAAAATTGGAATAATTGTTTTGTCATGTTTAGCAGCAGTAGTTGCAATAAGGCCCATTAAGGTCCTAACAGCATCATCATGAGCGTATAGATCAACAATTCCTTTAGCCCCATATCTCCGTTTCTGAGAACTTAGAGATGAGCCGGTTAATGCTGCAGTATCTGTAGCAGTAACTTCGAGTAAACCAACTCTAGAGAGACTTTGAACAGCAGCATCCAAGAACGGAACGGGTGATCCAAATGGGTCGATATCTATCCACTGGAAGGAAGATTCAGACAATGCCACGCGTGCATCTAAATTTTGGAAATAAATTCCATTATCAAACCTGCCTTTAGGTATTTTCCCATATCTATCAGGTTCGACAGAATGGCTAATTTTGGTTGACGGAGGATGTTCTTTATGAGACATCTTGGCCCAATTTATGGCAAAAATATCTAAGTCATTGGCAGTAATTCTCATCCTATTTTGGAGAGTTTCCGGTATTTCATTCCTCCATCTTCTAACTCTTACTCCAGTAGAACACAATGAATCTAGAATTCTAATACTTTTATCATCTTTGACAAGCCAACCATGTTCTAGCGCGTCTGCTAAAAGAAGAACTGACCTCGTTCTTGCCGGAGCCATTGCTGGATTTAAGAACCCTTCACCGGTTTTTTTCGCCGGTCCTCTTGGCATATGTGAAGGTCTTTCCTGCTCCTTTTGTAGATGGATAATTGTTTTTCCTTCCAACCAAATATTGCCCGGCCATTCCGCAGGCAAATCAGTATCAACCTGCTCCGCCATGAATAGCCGAGATATTATCCTTTGAAAATTAACTCCTATGATTTAGTTTAAGTAATACAGGCTGTTGCCTAGTTTGATAAAATGAGAATCGGACTTGAAATACTCCTGCCAGTACTAATTTCTACAATGATTCTTTGCGGTTGTATTTCACAATCGGTTGAGGAAGAGATAGTTTCAGAACCAACCATAGATTGTGAGACCTTGACGTCGGTTTCATATGATTCCTTGGTTGACGGAGATGATACACAAGCTGTCATTGCCAATGTTAGAGCCCTTGATTTCAATTCAACTCAAGAAGTATTAGTCTTTACCGAACCGATGAGAGGCACATTTTCTGTTATTTCTGAAGATTGCTCAACTAATTGCCAAGCTACGGAATTTAAATTGAAGAATACGATTGCTCCTCTAAGGTTAGATTCCGCTGATTTTAATGGCGATGGGCAAAATGAATTTATTTTATCCGATATTGGGATTTTATATCCATCTGATGGACAACTCGGTAAAGTGGTGTTAATAGATATTACGAATACTTCTGGAGACTATGAAGGACAAGTTGTAATTCAAGATATAGGCAGAGTTACTTGTGCTGAAGCGGTTGATTTAGATTCAGATCATGACTTAGACTTGACACTTTGTGAATTTGGCCATACAAATGGCTCAGTAGGATGGCTAGAAAATCTAGGCCAAAATAACTGGACTTGGCATAAATTAGAAACTAAAGCAGGAACTATTGAAGCCACTCCTGTCGATATGGACGGCGATGGCGATTATGATATTGTCTCCATAATTTCTCAATTATCAGAACAGATAGTGGTATTTTGGAATGACGGTTTCGGTAATTTCACTTCGGAAATATTATTCAATGCTAGTACAACTTTTTTTGGTATGAGTGGAATAAATATTGTTGATGTTGAAGGCGATGGTGATCAAGATATTTTATTCACCAACGGAGATGTATTAGATGGAGATTTTCCCGAGGATGAAAATCTATGGGATTATCACGGACTTTCACTATTAGAAAATTTAGGCAATGGAGACTTTGATTATCAAAGAATGATTGCATTTACCGGAGCCTATGACTCCGCAATGTTTGATATCGATAATGATGGCGTAGAAGAAATAGTAATCGTTGGATTTAAGCCTAGTGTCGGTGAATTAGTTGATTATGGCGATCAGCCAAACATCGCTTGGTTGGATTATTCAAATTCCACATGGAATCCTGTATTTCCGGATAATGACATAGATGCTCCTCTTATTTCTTTAGAAGTTATGGATTATGATGGCGACGGGCAAGAAGAATTAATCGCTGCTACCCATGATATTTCGAATACTACAAACTTCCCAAAATTGAGTTCTATATATTCAACGGTTGGAGAAACCTGTGTTGAAATTTGAATGATTTTCTCAAAGAAACTTTAGGCGGTCTAGATAACCATTGTCTATGGACGAAGGATATACAGTTGCAGGTCAGTCGATGCCGAGAATAACTATTGGTTTTGGAACTTTTTTGGTAGGGTGGGGAATTATAATTTCAGTTGTATCAAAATCGAACTCCATGACATCATTCTTTCCTTCTCTACTAGGTTTACCTATTCTGATATCAGGCATAATGGCTCAAAAAGTTCCCGAAAAGCGTAAATTATGGATGCATATAGCGGTAGTCTTTGGATTACTTTGCGCCATAGGCGGTACCAGATTTTTCATGGTAATGTCAAAAGACGATGTTAGCGATTATGCGAAAGGTTCTATGTTGATGCTACTTGTTACAGGAATAATTTACACCTTCTTATGCGTTAAGTCATTTAGGTTTGCAAGGATTAACGCAACAGAGTAATAATGAGGTGTAAAAATGACCGAGCCATTAGTTATTGATGTTGTAGATAACGGTGGCCAGTGGACACATCGAGAATGGAGGATGTTACGTTATCTCAAGGTA
>PBXE01000015.1 GCA_002727485.1 Methanobacteriota archaeon
ACTAACCGCTACTTGTAGGTTATAGGAAGGGACGAAACCATCCATTGGTAACTTAACAATATAATCAGAATGTTGGATTGTTTCCTGACTGATACCTTCGCGTTCTGCACCTACGACCAAGAGGATATCGCCAGTCATATCTACCTCCCAAGGGGCTCTGTCTCCAATATCTTCAGCAGAAATTATTGTCAAATTGTGTTTTTTTGCTGATGTTAAAATTTCATTTGTATCACTGTAAATCACAGGAATAAATCGGTCTGCGCGCATACTTGCACGACGAATCGTGCGTCGTTCCTCATGNGTTTTAGGGACGTTGAGNACTACTCCATCTGCTCCACTAACTTCAGCAGTTCNAATNGTGAAACCTAAATTGGTCGAATATGTGACTCCATCGAAAAACCAAATCACTCCCCCTCTGCTCATNAGGTCGTCNAGAGTTGTTGCTTGGTGGCGCCCTACTAGTGCTAAAGCATCGACATGCCCATCGGCGGACATTCGCCATAAATCATTAGTTGAGCCTTCTTCTAGAGGAATTTCTCGTTCCAAGCAAAGTTCTCTGATTCTCTGTGTATCTTTGTCTCGGTCNACCAATACTCGATCAATTACAACTCCATCAGTGAGTGCTTGTAGCACGGCGTCAGCTCCAGTAATCTGTCCGGCCATGACCTTGNGTCTAGCATTACCCTCATGAGCCTGTCCACTATCGCACAGTCATGGCGAAAAAGCATAGCCCTCGGTTTTTGANNATCGTTGAAGACGCTCGAAGTGAAATTTCTGAATGTTTGGCCAGTGATTTACTTGANTTAATCGANCAAGGNGCTATTGTGATTGATGTTAGAGAAAAACATGAATTTGAATCTGGGCATTTTTCTGGTGCAATCCATATNGGTAAAGGNGTAATCGANCGAGATATCGAAAAGTTTGAATTCTCTACATCAACAAAACTAGTGCTTTACTGCGGTGGTGGATTTAGAAGTGCAATCGCTGCTAAATCCCTAATAGAAATGGGTTACGAAGATGTAATCTCGCTTTGGGGCGGATGGAGAGGAATTCTAGCCGAAGGGCTTGAGACCAGTAATTAACTAAGAAATATGCTAAAACTCTCGCGCAGTATCGCGAAGGTAGACTCATAAAGGGGAGTAAAGTCGGCATGATGCTGAGAAGCGGTGATAACATGGCTCAAGGACTATATCAACACGTTCGTGAAACTTGGAAGCGTCCAAAGGATTCCCTCCCTCACATGTTCCGCCAGACTCGTATGGCACAATGGCGTAGAGAGCCTGTCAACTGTAAAATTGACCGNCCTACACGCNTAGATGCTGCTCGTAGAATGGGATACAAAGCCAAGCAAGGAGTTGTTCTAGTTAGAACTCGTGTTCGACGTGGTGGACTAAGAAAAGGCAAGATTCACATGAAGAGAAAGCCATCAAAGGCTGGTATNTCTAAAATCACNATGGCAAAGAATATTCANAGAATTGCTGAAGANCGTGTTGCACGTCACTTCNCTAACTTGGAAGTTCTNAACTCATATTGGGTTGGACAAGATGGTAAGCACAAGTACTTCGAGGTAATTATGATCGATACTCACCACCCTGCTATCATCAACGACAAGCAATTAGGCGTTTTCTGTGCAGCAAATGGTAACAAAGCCCACAAAGGCCGAGTATACCGTGGTAAGACTTCAGCAGGAAAGCGTGGTCGTGGCCTACACAACAAGGGCAAGGGTGCTGAAAAGTTGCGTCCTTCTCTAAAGGCAAACCTAAATCGTGGTAAGTGATTCCAGTTCCTGGGTTTGTATAAATCCGATTGTACTGCATTTTTTTATACCCTCGGCTTAATGTAAAACTATGAAGGAAGTTACCTGCCCACATTGTGAACAAGTTTTCGAAATGGATGCTGCTGGTTATGCAGATATTGCAAAACAGATTAAAGATTCAGAATTNAAAAAAGAGCTTGAGAGCAAACTAGAAGATGCCCAACAGAAGTTCAATTATGAAATTGAGATTGCGAAAACTGAGGTCTCCAAGAAAAAAGAAAAAGAGGCTGCGGAAAAAGATAAAGAAATCGAAAAACTAAGAGGAGAACTAAAGTCTGCTGAGTATAAATCTAAAATAGAAATNAATGATGCTATTACTCCNNTAAAAGAGAAAGTGGCAGAGCTNAAAAATCAGCTTAGTTCAGCCGAAAGAGAAATGTCATTNAANGAAAAAACGCTTGCTGAATCACATCAAATCGAATTGAAATCAAAACAACAAATTATTGATTTGAAGGATGATGAAATATCTAGAATAAAAGATATGAAATCTAAGATGTCAGTTAAAGAAATTGGTGAAAAACTAGAGCAGTGGTGTGAAAATCAATTTAACTTACTAAGGGCCAGCGCCTTTCCAAATTCATACTTTGCAAAGGATAATGAAAGTATCAAAGATGCGGATGAAACAAAGGGGACTAAAGGCGATTATATCTTCAGAGAAGAAGACTCCAATGGTGTTGAATTTGTATCNATTATGTTTGAAATGAAGGACAAAATGGACGATACTAAAGGAGAAACCAACAAGTCCCATCTTGCCAAATTGGATAAAGATCGCAAGAAAAAAGGTTGCGAATACGCTGTTCTAGTTTCGATGTTAGAAATGGATAATGAACTGTATAATAGCGGCATTGTTGACATGTGTATTCATGGATATGAAAAAATGTATGTTGTAAGNCCTCATTACTTTATTCCATTACTATCNTTGATAAGAAATGAAGCAAGAAAATCTCTAGACATTAGAAATGAATTAGCCTTTATCAGGTCCCAAAATATTGATATCGAAAATTTCCAGAATGATATTTTAGAATTTAGAGATAAATTCGGNAAAAATTATACCTCATCCATGACTAATTTACAAAAAGCAATCGACCAAATTGATGCCACAATAAAGAAACTAGAATCTGTCAAGAAAAGTCTTACAACCTCAGGAAACCAACTTAGATTGGCTAATGACAAAGCTCAAGGTTTAACAATTAAGAAATTGACTAATAAAAATCCAACTATGAAGGCGTTATTTGATGAACTAGAATCAAAAAATGATAAAAAATAAGATTCAGTTAGTATANATCACAATGCAATAAACAAATATTGGTTCAAGCGAATGCTTTATCCAAATCNGATGTAATATTTTCAAAGCGAGAAGCAAGTTCACTCATTGCGAGATTAAACGCAGTCTTAGGGTCGTAGCTCCCATCAGTCTCGTAGGATAGCACATAGGATCCTTCAACGGTTTCCATGGTGATGGCGTCGTCAAAGTCAGCATCTCTTCCAGTACCTGGACCAACTTGATGCAATGCTCTTTCTAAGTCGAATATATGGTTGACATCATCTATTGACTTGTTAGAGCCGAATAGTTTTGCATTGATGTCTTTACCATCGCTTGTCTTTAATCCAAGATTGAATAGAACGTCTGCCTTCTTAGGCTTGTTAAGTACCGCTTTTTGTAGTGGCCTAAAACCAATACCTGAAACTGGGCACCACTTTTGATGTGCTNCACCTCTACCCAANCGAGCAAGAGCATAAAGTTCTAGATACTGTCCCTTNGAAAGAATTGTTATAGGAATTCTCTTGTGTTCTTCTAAAATTTCGTATTTTTGATCTGANACTGTTGTCAAATCTTCAGCATANACNGTAATNGTTTGTTCGTCAGAATCNGGTGCTGGNCCTTGAACGTTNAGACTGTAAATAATTTGACATTGTTGGCATCCCTTTTCAGATTCTGCCTTGTACATACACTCTTCACAATCTTCAGTGAATGAAATATTATCATCATTAAANGTAGGAATTGGAATCATTGCTAATCTATGGGCTAGAACTTCATCAGGCAATACATTGACTGATTCCATTACTTGTCCATCATTCTCAACAACCCCTTGGGTGATATTAACTCTGGAAATTGCAAGTTTAGGGACGTCGGAAATTAAAGCTCTTCTAATTGCATTTACTTGAGAAGAATCGGTATCAGTCAATAGAATTCTAATTGCATTATCTCGAGGCCAGCCATCTACTACTTTTGCTTTCATCAAATCTCCTCCAATCAAACTCTTCTACCGCGACGGCCNCCTTTCTTCTTGGTTCCATCGTGTGCAATAGGAGTTACATCTTCAATTCTAGTAATTGTCATACCAGCACGTGTCAAAGCACGTATAGCAGCTTGTGCACCTGGGCCAGTATTGTTGGAAAGGTTACCACCTGGAGCACGATATTTTACGATTAACTGAGTGAACTCTTTGTCCTTAAGCGCATCAGCCATCTTTTCTGCAGCCCTAGTTGCTGCAAATTGNCCGCCACTGTCTTTTGAAGACTTTACAACTTGACCGCCNGAACATGTNGTGATNGTTTCTGCACCNGTCANNTCNGTTGCNGTTAGTAGGATATTGTTGTAAGANCTAAAGATATTCACAATTGCTCGACGTGTCATCATTGTTCACCTCCATCGGCAACAGAAGGTGCTTCTTCAGCAGCATTCTTGACTTCTTCGGCAAATTCAGCAGTTGCCTCCGGATCAACTTGTTCGACATTGTACTCAGCCATTTCTTTTCGTCCTTCAATAGCCTTACGAATCGGATGTTCTGGATTATTTAACTCACTACTTGGGTGATATCGAATATGTTCTTCTTCGTCACGAGAAACAGGATATGATGGAATTGTAACTTTTTGGTCACCGATGCAAATTATTCCATGGTTTACAAGTTGTCTTGCTTGCTTAATTGTAGTTGCAAGGCCTTTGTAGTAAACTTGTGCTTGTAACCTGCGGTTAAGAATATCTTCAGTGCCTAGAGAAAGGATATCGTCAAGAATTGCGTCTGAAGAAATCAAACCTTTATTGTTTAATGAAGTAAGTAAATCTTCCATTTCTCTCTTACCATGTCCTTCAGTGGTATCAACCATACCAATTAGGCGCATAGCTTGTCTCCTGTATCTTCTAAGTTGGGACTTAGCCTTCCATATTTCACGCATATTCTTAAGACCGTGTTGGGCCTTAATTCCATGCTCTTCTTCAATTCTTGATGCCTTCCACGGATGAGAAGGTGTGTCAAACTTTGGTCTAGAAAATTTTGGCTCTCCCATCTATATCCCTCACTTCTTACGGTTAACACCTAGTGTTAGGCCACCACGGCCATTGGAACGTCCACGCTGTCCACGGACTTTGTTACCTGAAGCGTGTCTAACGCCACGATAACATTTCATTGTTCTAAGACGATTAATATCGTCTTTGAGAGTTAGAGTGACTTGTTGACCAGTCAGGTGTATCTCTTCTCCTGACTCAAGGTCTCTTTGCCTGTTAAGCATCCACAGTGGAACTGTCACATTGTAACCTTCTATAGCTTCTCGAAGTTTCTCTTGGTCATCAGCAGATAGATGTCCTGCCAAAGAGAAGGCATCAAAACCTGTATTNTTACAGATTTGAATCGCGGTTCTTGCACCTATTCCTTTTACTGCAGTAAGCGCTGTAGCTAGCGTTTTTAATCCATCCATGTCAGTATCTGCCATACGAAGAATATAGGAAAAATCTTCACCAAGTTCTTCATCTTTAGGTTGTGCCATCTTGTTTCACCATCATGCTTACACACAGTGTGGAGCAGGTTTCCGACCAACCTCCCATATATCAATACCGCGATGCTGCGAAATGAAATCGATTATGGAAATATCCATGAAAAAGTAGATTTTAACATGTAAAACAACCTATTCTGATACGCACAATAATGTCATTTNAGAATCCGGATGTTGTAGTAAAAAGCCTTCTCTTTTACCACTACGTCTGCTCAATTGNCGGTCAAAAGAACCCTGTATCTTCGGTTGTAAGGATGGGTCTAATGGCGATCTGATTGTAATTTTACTGATATCATTAATCACGGCTTGCTCAACGAAATCATCGACTGTCGCTAAATTCAATTCTTGATGAAAAATTTCAACAATCCTACCGGACGTTTGAATAATTATTTTTGCATATTCTTCATTGTCAANATACAACTTCTTTGAATGATGAATCTGGGGCCTTCTTCCTTCGGATTGTATCCAGTGAAAATCCGNAAGCCCAACTGTATCTTCCAGCCAGTATTGAGCCAAGCCACACTCTACAAATGCAGAATCCAAGATTGTNACATATTCTCCTCTTTTCGGCATCCTCTTCACCTTAACTGGTANTTCGGNACCCTCACTAAGCGGTTTACCTCCTTGAAAAATAAATGGCTCTTGCTTTAAGTCCGGAGAAATTCGAATAAATCGACGGTTGCAATTTAATTCTGCTATACTTCCAAGCCATAGTGCCAACCTGTCTACACGCCCTTTACCCCTAGATGTCCATGTCCAAGTCTTAGCTATAGATGGCCAAAATTGTTCTACCAACACTTCAACCTCCAATTTTTGCTGATGTGAAAGTCTAGGAGACAAATCTAGTAATATTGCAGGACCTCTTTCGGTTGTACCTAGGTGTTCTTTCCAACCATCGAAAATTTCCCCTAGCTTTGGTTGCATTTCATCTAATGAATGGGAGCGACTATTTCTTGGCCTAGCTGGATCGAGATGAAGAAGTGCAATTTTCTCCTCGGAATTTCCTGTGAATGAGGATAATATATCTATTGCTGAATTTCCATCTCTTCCATCGCCAGCTAAAAAAATACTTTTGGCTAAACTTTCAAGGTTTTTTTCTCCTCTTTGAATAAATATATTATTGAAATTTACCGCACTGGCTCTCGCTCTTTGNGGATTTAATTCTATGCCAAACACCGGTTTTTTAGTAATCGCTGAATATGCTGCAACTTGAATTCCGCTACCGCATGCACAATCTAAAATATATCCATCCGGTAATTTGTATTTATTTAGTAAAATTGCACGAGAAAGTGCCACTTGCCATGGAGTTGCTAGTGGCTTTCCTTCGTCAGCGTGAAAAAAAATCATTCCCTCGGCCGAGGTATTATCTTTGACCGATTCTATCAATCCTTCAGAAGACGCTTCTAAGGGCTTTATTATGTCCCCCATCATAATTCCTCATGACTCTGATACATCACTTCTCGTCATGATGCTTTCAAAATGTATTCCTGCTTGACTAAAAGCTTCTACGGCTCCTTCTTCGCGGTCAACTATACTAATGACTGCTATTACTGTACAGTTGGTATCATTATGAATTCGTTCAACTGCTTTTATTGCTGATCCGCCTGTGGTAGTCACATCTTCAACAATCACGATGTTGCCTCCTTTTTCAAGCGATGACCCTTCAATTCCTGGAGGATTATTCGTCTTTCTACCGCCTCTTCCCTTCGGTTCTTTCCTAACCATAAAACCCCTGCGTGGAGAATCTTTGTTTGATGTTGCAATCGCAATTGCTGTTAATGGGACTGCTCCCAATTCTAGCCCGCCTACAAAATCAGCCCCTAAATAATCCATTCTTTGGTTGAATAAATCGCCAAGTAAATGACTGGCTTCGGGGTGCATCATAACTGGTTTAGTATCGAAAAACCAGCGTGAATTACGACCACTTGCTAAAGTAAATGCATCNTCACTACCTCCNTCGATAAATGCTAATTCTTTAACCAAACTAACTAATNTAGGCCAATTTGGATTTTCTCTAAGTGATGGATGGACACTCATCAACTGATGCTTCGGCTCTAATACAATGAACTTTACTTAATAATTTAGATAATGTGGAGGGTAAAAGAATTATTCCGCCTAGGGTATTGTTGATAAGTATCGCTGCAGCAGGGGATTTATTGGTATGACATCTGATGGTAGTTCTATTGATTTGAGCGTTCTGAACCCGCTCATTGGATTAGATCTTCCGCGATTAGAAAAAGAAATGGACGAGTACCAGAAATGGCTCGATGAACGCACAGATGAAGCATATAGAATTGCAGAAAAGGCTCGATCGCAAAATAAAGACTTACAACCCCATGTCGAAATTCCACGCGCTTCAGATTTGGCTGGAAGAACTGAAAAATTATTGATTCAATATCTCGGCGATTACAAGGTTGCTGATGACATTAGAGAGATGCTAGAAATTCATGATAGGGAGACTACTTCGATAATGATGGCACAATCGGTCGCCAAAGGATTTCGAGATGAGGGGTTTGACCTAGTCACGGCTATCGACGCAGGCTTAAGAGTTGGACTAGCAATCCTAACAGAAGCGGTTTTAGTCGCACCTTTAGAAGGTATAAGCGAAGTGCGATTGTTGAACAATATCGATGGTTCGCAGTTTGTATCAGTCCATTTTGCTGGGCCAATACGTGCTGCTGGCGGTACAGCTCAGGCACTCGCCGTATTAATTGCCGATATGATACGTAGAGAGTTGAACATAGGAAGATATCAGCCCACAGATCCTGAAGTTGAACGAGTCAAAGAAGAATTTGGATTGTATAGAGGTAATCTTCAGTACCGCCCTTCGCCAACAGAAATAGAAGACATTGTTAGGGCATGCCCTGTGATGGTCAATGGAGAATCTACTGAAAGGATTGAGTGTGCCGGATATGGTCGAGTAAGAAATATTGATGAAGCAAGAATTCGCGGTGGTGTTTTACTTGTTATAGGCGAGGGTTTGTGTCTTAAAGCACCGAAAATTCAGAAACATACTGAGCGTTTGAACGTTACTGGCTGGGAGTTTATTTCCAAATTTGCTAACAAAGGAAAAGAGAAAAACGAAAGTATGGATAAAAATGCATTTAAGTCAAGAAANGTTAAGCCAATTACAAAATTTATGAATGACATCATCGCAGGGCGTCCCGTTTTTGGCAGTCCACAAGAAGCAGGGGGTTTTCGCTTAAGATACGGGAGAAGTAGGCCTTCAGGGCTAGCAGCAGCATCGGTTAATCCTGCTTGTATGTTAGCAATGGATGATTTCATAACTATTGGAACTCAAATGAAAATTGAACGTCCCGGCAAAGCTTGTGCAATTACTCCGTGTGATGATTCAGAGGGCCCGTGGGTTGTACTAAATGATGGAAGATTCCTTAGATTAGACGATATCAAAAGTTTCTCAGAAATAACTTCTGATGTCAAATGCGTTTGGGATAATGGTGAGTTGGTGGTAGGCTTTGGCGAATTTATGGAGAATAACAAAAACTTGGTCCCTGCTGGTTATGGATTTGATTGGTGGGCTAGTGATTTAATCGAAGAAATCGATTCTGAAGAGGCCATTTCTGAATTTTGTAAAATCATGAACATAAATCGCAAGGATTGTCCAGAAGGTGTTCCGGGGGCGGACGTAACCAAAAACAAAGGCCCTGAAGTTTTATTTGCGCACAGGCGTAAATGGCATCGTTTTTTACAAGGACAGGCATTAAACTGGGAACAAGCAAAACTCATTTCACAACGTTTCAAAACCTCAATGCCTCCTCCGCACAATCCTTGGTTCCTAGATCTACCAATCGAATGGGTGCCGTCATTGTTAAAAATTATTGAATCTTCAAAAATTGAAGATTCCATGAATCCTTATTCGAACAAATATAATGAACATTTCATTGCTTATCCATTACCTGAAGAAAGACAACTAAGAATCCCTGGAGGGGCAAAAAATTGGTCTGAAAAACGGATGGATGAGATACCTCCGGAGATTTTAACTAAAGAAATGCTCGATGGTTGCCCTGGAGTAAATTTTTCTGTGGAACCATATATTTTCTCTAGACCGAATAATGATTGGACTTTAATTCAACATGGTATTGCAAAAGGCTCCGCCCTAATCCTTGGACTTGCCCACTATCATGATGGTGATGATCTCATTATAACTTCAGGTTGGTCTGCCGTATTGGAGGCTTTTGGATTCACTGTTGATGGAGACAAAATAATTAATATTGCCAATGCATCTCAAATTTTCTCAAATAAAATTGAACAGTTGAAAGAAGCAAAAATTATTCTTGGTGAAGAAAATCTTAGGATTTCTGAACTTGAAAAAGTACGCGCAACAAATAGAATCGCTGCTGAAACGGATGCTCGACAAAAAGGCAAGAGTATCAGTGAAACCGATAAAATCGGTAAAATAGCCGCAGATAGTGTGATTGACGAAGGTCCAAAAGACAAAGACAAATATTTGGCAGCGCAAATTCATCAAGATGACTATATGGTGGACGGCATACTTCCTCAAATTAGAAAAATTTCTTCGCTGCGTTGGGAACATTCTGCACCGATTAGGGTGGGCAGCAGAATGGGCCGTCCTGAAAAGTCAGCGCCAAGAATAATGAATCCTATGGCCCATACCTTATTTCCAATTGAGATGAATGGTGGCAATCAAAGATTGATGAGTATAGCCGCTCAAAAGAAGGATATCAGAACTCAATTAGGTAAACGAAAATGTTCTTTGTGTGGTAAAACCTCTCCTTTCATAACTTGCCATCATAGAAAACTCGACCACAATGGGCACGAACTAGTTGGCGAGACCTGTGGCGGTAGAACTGATTTTGAAGGTGAACTGGGTCAAAATCGTAGAAGAAGAGGTGAACTGATGACAGTACCTCTAGACTCAGTTCTTGAGGATGCTAGAATTAAATTAGGTATTGACAGGCTTCCAAAAACCATCAAATGTATGAAGAAAATTGCAAGTAAAGATCAAACCCCTGAACCATTAGAAAAAGGCATTTTAAGAGCGAAATATGACTTGCCTGTATTCCGTGATGGAACTGTTAGATTTGATATGAGTGATGTTCCTACAACTCATTTTACTCCTAGAGAAGTTGAGGTGTCATGGAAGACTTTGGTTAACCTTGGCTACACTCATGATTATGAAGGAAATGAACTGAAAAGTGACGACCAAATGTTAGAACTATATCCTCAAGATTTCATTGTAGCGAAAAATGCCGCTGATTATTTTGTTAGAACTGCACAGTTTATCGATGAATTGTTGGTTCGATTTTATGGTTTAGAACCCTATTATAACGTTGCCTCTGCTGATGATTTAATTGGCCACTTAATCTGTGCATTAGCACCGCATACATCTGGTGGTGTTTTGTCTAGAATTATTGGATGGGCTGATTGTTCTGGTGGATATGCTCACCCATTATTCCATGCTTCAAAAAGAAGAAATTGTGACGGTGACGAAGATGCGATTATGCTACTGATGGATGGACTATTGAATTTCAGTCGTAATATTCTGCCCGCAAATCGAGGAGGGCAAATGGATGCTCCACTTGTTCTTACCACTAAACTCAATCCAACCGAAGTCGATAAAGAGGCTTTGAATGTCGATTCAGCGTGGTTTTATGAACGCGATTTCTATGAGATGACGCTCAACCAACCTCATCCTAAAGCATGCTATGATAGAATGGACTTCGTAGAAAGAAGACTTGGTAGCGTAGCGGCGCTTCGCGGATATGGATATACTCATGACTGTCATTCTATCTCCACTGGGCCTGCTTTATCGGCTTACAAGACCCTTGATACCATGATTGACAAAATGGAAGGGCAATTAGAATTAGGTTTACGGCTTCGAGGGGTAGATGTAAGAAAGGTTGCTTCAAGCGTTATTCGTTCACACTTTTTACCGGACTTGAGAGGAAATCTAAACGCATTTGCTAGACAGAAGGTTAGATGCTTGAAATGTGGACACTCTTATCGAAGAATGCCATTATCTGGAAAGTGTATCCAGCCAAGGAAGGCTATTGGTAAGGGCTTGAGTTCCGTAGGTGTTTCCCGTTCGGAGGGTGATTTGTGTTCAGGCAACCTAGCACTAACCGTTTCAGAGGGTGCTGTTAGAAAATACATCAAAGTTACACAACACGTTATGGAAAAATATGGAGTAGATATCTACACAAAACAAAATGTTGAGTGGTTGGCAAATAGTACTGATTCTCTTTTCATGAACGATCGGGCTAAACAAATGTCATTATCCGATTTCTTGTAATCAATTCGATGGGCTAATCATTTGTTCAGGCCTAACCCAAAGATCAAATTCCTCATTTGTCAAATACTTCAACTCCAACGCTGATTGTCTTAAAGTCAAACCTTTTTCATGTGCATTCTTTGCGATTTTCGCAGCTTTATCATAGCCAATATGATTGTTTAAAGCAGTCACTAACATTAGTGAATTTTCTAGATGAGATGCAATATTTTCTTCTATTGGTTCAAGTCCTTCAACGCAATTTTCTCGCATTGAGCGGCAAGCGTCGGTAAGTAGTTTGATTGAGTGTAGTAAATTATGTATCATCATTGGTTTGTAAACATTCAATTCGAAATTACCTTGTGAACCTCCAACCGTTATTGCAGTATGATTGCCCATGACTTGACAACATACCATAGTCATCGCTTCGGCTTGAGTAGGGTTTACTTTTCCAGGCATTATTGAAGAGCCGGGTTCATTTGCTGGAAGTGCTAATTCTCCTAAACCACATCTAGGTCCTGAACCTAACCATCGTATATCATTAGCAATTTTCATCAAACTTACTGCTAATGTATTGAGGGCACCACTGGCTGCAACAACTGCATCATGTGCTGCTAGTTGAGCAAATTTATTTTCAGCACTAACAAATGTTAGTCCTGTAATGTTGGCGATTTCATCCGCAACCATTTGAGCAAAGAGTGGATGTGTGTTAAGGCCTGTTCCTACAGCAGTACCTCCAAGTGCTAATTCAAATAAATCATCTAAAGCAAAGTCGATTCTTCGTAAATCCGCATCTAGCTGTGAAACCCAACCGGATACTTCCTGTCCTAATGTCAAAGGAACTGCATCCATTAGATGCGTTCTACCTATCTTTACAATATTTGACCACAGTTTGGCTTTATCGCTAAATGCATTCCTAAGTTGCCTAAGTGTTGGAAGGAGTTCGTGAGTAAGAGCCTCTGCTGCTGCAATATGCATCGCGGTTGGAAAAGTATCATTGGAAGATTGAGCCCTATTTACGTGATCATTGGGGTGTACGGGTGATTTTGAACCTAATGTGCCACCAGAGATTTCGATTGCTCTGTTGGCAATAACTTCATTGGTGTTCATGTTAGATTGTGTACCACTTCCTGTCTGCCAAATTCTTAGAGGAAAATGAGCGTCTAAATCCCCACGTATGACTTCTTCTGAAGCGGCGATTACCAAATCTCCAACTTCAGGATCTAATTGCTTCAGAGCAACATTGGTCTTTGCTGCTGCTTGCTTCAACACACCAAAGGCGCGAATTACGCCTCTAGGCATTTTATCGTCTCCAATGTCAAAATTGATTAGGGAGCGGGCGGTTTGGCATCCATAATATTTGTCAGCAGGAACCTCTAGTTCACCCATGGTGTCAGACTCGATTCTAATCTCTCCTGAAAGGTTTTGTAGATTGCTAGGTGAAGTTTGAGTGGTATTTATAGTGGCTTTTTGAGGGTTTAATGACTCTTCAATCATCCTACTAATAGTGGCACTACGACCTTTTTTCCCTTTGCCAACTTTTTTGTCCAGCCTTAATGCAATTTCTTCGGGAATGCTGATGCTGATTATTCGGCGATCTCCTGACCTATATCTTGACATAACACTGCGTTAATTATTAATTATTAAATAATATCTATATTTTGATTTATCTGAAATGGGCTCCGGTTTTTTTCGGCCTTTTTTATTAATTATTAAATAATAATTATTTTTCAAGATGTGGCCCTATGCCCAATTCTAATGCCCCGCTTTTCCAAGAACCCCTGTACATCAATCGGGTTTGAAATGGCATCACGTAATCGCCATCGGAGGTTACAGCAATCAGTCCCCCTCTTCCCCCCAATGGTGCGACTTCATCTAAAATTTGATTTGAGGATTCGATTAAATTACCTGTGCTCTGTAATTTATTTGCTAAACCATGTGCTGCACATGTTCGAATGTAGGCCTCACCTACGCCGGTGCAAGATACTGCTATTTTGTCATCTGCCCAAGTTCCTGCACCTATTATTGGCGTATCTCCTACACGCCCAACTGGTTTTCCTGTCATCCCACCGGTTGATGTTGCGGCTGCAAGATTGCCCATATTATCGAGTGCAACGGCCCCAACTGTGCCCATGCCTTCATCTGAAAATTCTGTTTTTACTCTGGACTCTAAATCGTGATCTAAAACACTATCATTTTCATCTGTAGCCCCTGGATTTGATTTACTATCTTTCCATTGTTGCCACTGGCCCTTTCTTAGTTCTGTCTTCAACCAGTCTTGACTTACCTCTTGTAATCCTTTAGCAATGGCAAAATCATCTGCTGCCCCACTATTCATAATAACTGGCCAGCCTTGATGTAGAATCAAATTTGCAGCTCTAATTGGATGCCTTAGTTTTGTTACATTGATTACTGAGCCGGCTGCTTTATCCGCTCCACGCATTATCGATGCGTCCATAGTAATGGAGCCGTCTTCACCGATTACGGAACCTTTTCCAGCATTAAATAAGGGTTCATCTTCAAGCATCTCGACTGCCAAAGTTACTGCTTCTAAACAATCGATTTCGCTATTTTCTAGCATAAGTCCTATCTTCATTAGGACTTTTTTCATGCAATCAATTCTAGCGGGGTCCAAGGGGGTTTTTCCTAACCATGGGCCATCTCCGCCAGCACCACCATGAATTACTAGAATTGCCATGTTTACTGAATTACTGAGCAACTGATTATTTGTTGTGGTTGAGCAGGTCTATCACCAGGTAACTTTCTGCACTTTTCTATTGCATACACTACATCCATGCCATCTGAAACACGGCCGAAAACGGCATGGTTGCCATTTAGCCATGGTGTTTCTACAGTTGTAAGGAAAAATTGTGAGCCGCCAGTATTTTTCCCAGCATTTGCCATGGAAAGTACTCCTGGCTTATCGTGCTTTAGGGCTAAGGCCGATGGTTCACAGGGTATTTTCCAACCAGGTCCTCCGGTACCAGCCATTCTGGACATCGGGTCTTTTGAATGAGGGCAGCCTCCCTGAATCATGAAGTTTTCAATGACTCTGTGAAAATGTAAGCCATTGTAGTGTCCCATGTTGACTAATTTCACGAAGTTAGCAACTGTTTCAGGCGCTTCTTGTTCAAAAAGTTCAATCGTAATATTTCCTGCTGATGTTTCCATTAATACTTGCATAACACTCCCAGCAATAGGCAGGTCATGAGCATTGTGCAGTCGTCTTTGAGATTACTGTTTCAACCAAGGGCGGAAATGTTGGTCAGCATAAGCACGAGCATAGTCGGCAGGATACCCTGCAGCCATAAGTTGCTGCTCATATGCTAATTGTTCTGGAGTGATGGTTTGATCAACTGCTCCAATTCCTGCAACAGCAGCATAACCTGCATCAGAGTAAGCCTTTTCTTGCATAGCAAACGAATCATTTCTAGAACTTCTACCACGTACGAAGAGCAATGTCAATAATAGTAATATCACTATTCCTCCGATTAACCCAAGTGTTAGCGGAGACATGCCCAGTATCTTATTTTCTGATTCCGCTTCATCGGTTGAATCTGTAGAAGTATCGGTATCTCCGCTTCCGGTATTGTCTCCTCCATCGGTGATGTCATCTGTGTTTGAATTATTGTCGACGGGTTCGGTAACATTTGTGTCGTCATCACCGGTTCCATCGGTTTGGTTGTCGCCTGTATTAGTATCCAAAGGACAGCCATCAGGACCTACAAGTTCTCCAGGTGTTGAATTATTACACGCATCATTCTCATTTAACACACCGTCGCCGTCTAGGTCTAAGATTGGGCAGCCTTGTCCATTATCGCCGTTAATTACTCCAACTTCTGTTGGACATTCGTCACCATTGGTTCCATTTGCATTATCGCCAAATCCATCACCATCGGTGTCGTACCATTGTGAAGGGTCGTTAGGTAGAATATCATTCAAGTTAGAGACTCCATCGCCATCTAAGTCTTTACACCCATATCTGTCGATAGTAGATGTCCCAGCACTTGTTGGACAAGCGTCAACTATTCCATCGCCGGCATCTGTAGTATTGAAGCTATCTCTATCTTCATCATTAGCATATAGTTCATCCTCATTTTGAATATAGAAAGTCTCTGTTACATGCATATTGTTTGTTTCATCGATTTCTGATAATTGGTCATTAGTATCCAATGATAATTTACAGGTATAATCGCCTGATGGAGTGTCGGTTGGAATCGTAAAGAAAGCATAGGTGTCGCTTACAGGCGTTTGGTTGTATGATGATCCGGTTGCTACAGCTAGAGAAGTAGTGAAAATTACTTCTTGGGTAACATTATCAGAATCGATTAATTCAATCAACACAGACACTGCTTGACCATATCCTGGACCTCTCAAATTATTGAATACCCATGAGACTTGAATTTCTTCTCCTGTGAAGGTTTCAACTGTTGGACAAGTAAGAGATTCAATTGCCAAATCTGGTTGTGCAGGTTGGACTGAAATTATTTCGAGTTCATAATTTCCTTCACCGCCACCACCTGAAATCGCAATGGTAAAAGTTTCATCTTGGCCTTCATAAGTAGTGTTCAATGAGTCGAATAATAAGCCATAACTAGTGTTGTCAACGCTTGCAACTAAATCTCCGTTGCTATCCGTTAAAGTGGCTGTAAACGGAAGGTCTGTGCTTGCATTGAAATGGACTTCTGTATTGTAATAATCATTAATTGTAAAAGAGTAGGCATCCTCAGTATCTGAAATACTTAGACAACCTGAACCCGATATTCCATTATTAGTTCCTAGAGGAATTCCTGAAGCATCTGCATCTTGTCCAAGTCCCAAGTCATTTTGAGCCCCGCAGTCAAATGGGGGAATGTATGTTGTTTGGTCTGGTTGACCGAACAATATCCTGTATGTACCGCCAGGGTTACCGCCACCAAATCCACCAAAGTATGACAGATTGACGTAATAGTCTCCTGCTAACCCTGCCGAATCTGTGTCGTCAAGAGAGACAAAGTCATCTTGAACCGACAAACTAGAATCTAGAACTGTTCCATTAGCAGCCTCAAGAGTCATATCGAAATCTGCACCGTCAATTGGTGGAGAAACAAGTGTTACATTCAATGGTTGTCCAGCGGTAATGGTAACCTTGTAAATGTCATTTTCATCAGTTGAATCCATACAACCTCTGTGCTCGGCAACTGGGTCAATTCCAGCATCTATAGCAGTAACAAATGTATCACCTGCGTCGCCGCCTGTTGATGCATCATTTTGAGTGCTTGCACACGCATTTACAGCATTACCAATAGTCATTTGAGTCGAAGCGATTGCATCATTATCTGTTTCAATTTTCTCTGAAATCATTTCATCCTTGTCCAAAATAACTATGACATTGTATTCTCCTTGAACAATATTGGATGGGACTGCACCTGTTACTGTTATTACTTGTGTTGCATTAATCTGTAATCCATTGGACCAAGTGACGTTGCCTATAACATGATCAACCCAAGTATCAGTCGCGTCAACACTCAAACTGACTTCGGCTTTGAACGCATCAGTCAAATCTTGTGTACCATCGTTAATGACTTCCACGTCGATACTTACGGTATCTCCAGGATTGGCTCCAGGATTGAAAGTGATATTCTCAATCGCAAGATTTGGAATTGGTGCACTCCAATTAGTCCAAACTTCTAGAGTCCAGTTGCTGTTTCCAGCAAATTGTGAAACATTAACAAAATAGGTTCCGGGTTGGTTTTCAAAACTGCTTCCAATCGAGGTTACTTTTTCCGGATTTGAGAAAAACCCAGTATCGATGACCGACCCATTCGGTTGATGCAGTCTTAAATCTAAATCATCGCCCGAATCAAAAGTTAGTACGGCATCTATTGTGTGATTAACTGGCACATCAAAAGCGAAAACATCACCTTCGTCGGTAGAATCTACACAACCGGTGAAAACTGACGTAACATTACTTCCAAGGTTATCGGGTGAGTCGGTCCAATTAGAGACGGCATCATCTCCTTGCCCTGCATCATTTTGAGGGTTTTGCCAATCCAAACATGTTTCAGTATAATTTGTCCAAGTCTCGATATCATAGTCGCCATCTCCGGCATATTGGAAAACTACAATCCAGTAAGTATCAGCAACACCGTCTTTAGAAGAACCAGCGCTTGTAACTAACTCCTCGGGGTCATAAGTCAATGATGAATCAACAATATAGTATGTAGCATTATCTTCGAATACGAGATAAAGGTCATAGTCAACAGTTGTACCATCTCCAAAATTATCCATGGTAACATCAATGTTATTGTTAGCAGACATTGTAAATTCATACCAATCTTCATTATCTGCAGAATCTACACAACCAGAAAATGAAGTCGTTGGATCTGAACCGATTGATTTTGCTGTTTGCGCCGAAGCATTTCCTGTATCACCAGTATTGCCTCCATCATTTTGAATTACGGGGCAAGGTGCTTTTGCACCAGCATTCTTAGGATGCTTTCTAACATCATCCAAAGTTAAAAATTCGTCTCCGGCTGAGTTTTCTTCTTCACCAAAAATATAGTCATTAATTGGTGTATCAATGGTGTTAATCACTGGAGAAAGTGCAGTGAAAATAAACATCAAGCCGACTAATATTCGTAAGTTACGCATAGGTCTCACAATGCCTTGTGCGCGCCGCTAAGTTATCAAACTACGGGATTGCGGTTAGCCGCGATTTTAGTTCAAATACCACGCAAACAGTTGTTTTTATGTTCAAACAAGAGACGTAATAAAAGACTAACATTATCAAAAAATATTAGTTGTCATTTCCCCTTTTTACCAAGATAACTATCAGTATAACTAACAAACACAGCGTTAGAGCGATACCGATGCCTGCGATAAGGTAAATTGCCGCATTATCAGATTCTGTTTCGATAATTATTGGACTACCTTCTTCGTATTCGTATTCCATTGCTTCTGGACCAATATAGCACCCCCCAAAATAAAATTTCAGCATGGCGTCACCATCCCCGTAATACTCCCAAATATCAGCCGATTGAAGCGCATCATTAACATAGAATTCTTCGCCATAAACCACAATGAAAATGATTACTATCTCATTGGATAGACTCTCATATTCTTGGAGTGGGAAAGCAATACTAATATCAGAAGATTCACCAGGACCTGCATCTATTCTTATCATATCAGGAATCTTTGAAATGAACTCTTCGTTATCGACGGTACGAACATCCTCTCGCTCGTCGATGTATTCCACTACGGTAGCGCTAAATCCGACTGCAGCAATGGCATTTTGGTGATTGGCTTGGACGGTTACTGTAGCGTTCAGCCCGTATTCGACTCCGCTAGAACAGGGTTCTGAAACCCAATCTCCGCCGAAAATTCCTTGATGGGATTGTGATGTTTGTTGTAAATCAACCGTAGTCCATTCCAATATTGTGAGATCTAAACTGCTGCTGGTAGTTTCGCAATCGGTGCATTCGCGAATTCCGGCATATTGTATCACAGTCGCTTCAAATGTCATTCCTTCGATTCCTGCGGGAGCGTCCTCTGTAACCCACAAGTAGAACATAACCGTAGTCTCTGAATTACCATTGACGGTTACTGTTGAACTCTCGTCATGGTCCTCTAAGTAAATCCATTCTAAATTGGTCTCAACCTCAACTTGGTAAGCATTCTGGTTGTTAAGAATACATTCAATTGTTGCACGAATCTCATATTGTTCAGGGTGTGCTCTTAGTTCAACTCCGTAGACATTTACACAGTCTACATCGACCTCGGGTTGCGGTTCTGATTGAGCGACGGAGGACGCTGATAAAACCGACAGCAACAAAATAGAGATGACAACAAGCAATCCCCTCATAGACGGAGGAGGATAGCAGTATTTTATCAAATTACGGCCGACGCTTTATTTCAATAAAGGTCTTGGTGAGGAGGCGTTTACTGCCTCAGATACTCCCTGCTGGTAACGACGGAAATTAACGACAAACATCTCCGCTAGGCGGTCTGCTGTTTGGTTGTAAGTGTCTTGATTTGCCCAAGTTTGTATTGGCTGTAGTAACTCGCTTGGAACATCGGGGCAAGTAGTAGGGATAGCGAAGCCAAATCTCTCGTCTGTAATGTAGTCAACCTCATCTAATTTCCCATCTAAAGCTGCATTAAGCATCGCCCTAGTGTATCGAATCTTCATTCTATTGCCGACCCCATATGGCCCGCCGGACCAACCTGTGTTAATCAACCAAGCATTGGCGTTGTGTTGATTCATCTTTTCGGAGAGCAAATCTGCGTAAACCCCCGGATGCATTGGCATGAATGGTTCGCCAAAGCATGCTGAAAAGGTTGCTTGGGGTTCTTTTACTCCGATCTCCGTTCCTGCGACCTTAGCAGTATAACCTGAAATGAAGTGGTAAGCTGCTTGTTCAGGCGTTAATCTAGATATTGGAGGTAATACACCGAATGCATCACAAGTTAAGAATATGACATTTTGTGGATGCCCGCCTTTGGAATCATGTGTCCTGTTGTCGATAAATTCAATCGGATAAGAGCCCCGAGTATTCTGGGTTTTAGAGGTGTCATGAAAATCAGGCACTCCATCTTTATCCATCACAATATTCTCTAGGACTGTACCATATTTTCGTGTTGTAGCGAAAATTGCTGGTTCGTCTTCTTCCGATAAATCAATCAGTTTAGCATAGCATCCACCTTCGAAATTGAATACGCCATTAGCACCCCAACCATGCTCATCATCGCCTATTAATGCCCTATTTGGGTCTGCTGAAAGTGTTGTTTTTCCTGTACCCGACAGACCGAAGAATACTGCAGTATTTTCTCCGTTGGTATTAGCAGAACAGTGCATAGGGAGTATTCCTTTCTTTGGTAAAATCAAATTCATTACGGAGAAAATCGATTTCTTAATTTCTCCAGCATAGCGAGTGCCTCCGATGAGAACTTCTTTTGCTTGGTAATTTACGATTACAAAACATTGTGAGTTCAATCCATCGGTTTCTGCATCGGCTTCAAAATGCGGTGCATGAAATACGGTAAATTCCGGTGAATGTTGCTTAAGCCTTTCTTGATCGGGCCTAATGAACATATTTCTAGCAAATGCATTATGCCATGCATTCTGAGTAATTACACGTATTGGCAAGGCTTCTGAGAAGTCAGCACCACAATATAAATCTTGGACAAATAAATCTTCTTGATGGGCCAGATAATCTATTACCTTGGAACGCATTTTATCGAAGGTCTTCTCATCTGTAGAAACGTTCACATCTCCCCAATTTACATCTTCTGAAGTAGTGGGTTCGTAAACAATAAACTTGTCATTTGGCGAGCGTCCAGTTCTTTCCCCAGTTTCAGTAACCAAGGCATTATGAGCGCTAAATTCTCCCTCTTTTCTCTCCACTGCTAAATCGATTAATTCAGTGGCTGAAAGATTCCAATGAATGTTTCCAACACCCTCAATTCCATGAGTTGCAAGGTCGCCAGAAGGCGTACCATAGGTCTCGGCCATACAGACTCGTTTCATCGGCCGTCTTTGTCACTTTCGCCTCTAAGGGGTTGCGGAAATAGAAAAAAACTCTTTTGGAATAATCCCGATTATGGAAAATTAGCCGTTTTACAAGGCAACAGGGGAGAGGTTTCAAAGTCTGTAAATACTAGAGNNGGATTATGTCTGACNCTTTGGATGACGAGAATCNAGAGGATTCTAAACAAAAGGGTCGAAACGAAGTACTTAGGAAAAAATCATTCTCCNGNGCACGTGGATTAGATATTTCNTCATTCATGGTNGANGATTCNGGNCCCTCAGAAGTACCNGAANANGNAGATGTTCAAGAAGNAGAGCACGATATTGCGATGGGAGAAATTGTCGAGATTTTTTCTTCTGGAGGCGATGATAGTTCTGCTCCTGGAGCGATTCAGAAGGATGGTACCGTTATCAAAGCGCCTGAAAGTGATAGTGTCACAGACATCGCGGTTCATGGTGAAAAAAGGCTCGGTTTTGGCCTATTGATTGCCATGATTTTCACTTGGTCTGCAATTGGAACTATTGTTGGAACAGTATTAACTCCAGTAATAAGTGCTACTGGATTAATTTTGATGGTAGTCATTGGATTAATGCTCGGGGAGAAATGGATTCCTAATCCGAATATGCGCATTTTGGGTGTTACCTGGGTAATTATCTCAATGAAGCTATTCTATGGCCTTGCACTCGATATGTGGAGATGGGATTGGTTGGCAAATTTGCCGATTGAAGAAGGTCAAGCATTGGGCGTTTTCCTTCTTTCAGCGGTAGGATTGAATGTTTTTCTCGCGCAAAGACACGATGAAGATGCTATCGCTGCACAAGCAACTTTGATTTTATTGATAATTGGAAGTGCTACAGGCGCCCTTTATGGTGAAATTGGCGTTGCTGTGATGATTGCCACGGGCACTATCCTGTTACACGGACTCGCACTTTTACGAAATTCTGGGAATCTTGCAAGCCTAGGTATTGCTGTATCATATCTCTGGGTCGGAGCGCATGCAATATCGAATAATTGGAATCTTTTCGGATTAGAAATTGTCGCGTTTGAGGATGACTTGGTCCTATTCCTATTGATGGTCTGTATTACAACAATTAATGCTACAATGGCTGCTAAATTCGTTGATGCAGAAAATTGGTTCTCTTCAGCATTCAAGTCATTAGGGCTTGGAAAACCGGGCCTATGGTCGGTTTCAGTTGGTTTGGGGATGATTGGGGCGCTACTAGCAATTGCAGCGAATAGACTCGAAACCGGGTATGCTCTTGCTCAATTGATTTTGCTATTAACCGCTTTTAGCGCTTCTTATTTAGTAGTTAGAGGTGTTTCTTGGACAAGTCTTGCCCCATGGATAATCGTGCCAGCACCTTTCCTACTAGCTGGTTTATCTGTGATGGTTTCTGGGGCGTTGGATGATGAATTAGACAAATTCAACATACAACCATACAGCATTTACGCAGCGTTAACAGCTCTATTTACTGCAAGCGCGTTATTGAAACATCAAACCGCAGTTTCCGACCATGTTTTATGGGCGGGAGGATTGGTGATTGTAACCCTGCTAACCCTACTAATTCCAGCAGATAAAGCTGGNGANGGTTCAAGAGTATTGTTGGCTTCACAAGGTGTTGTTTGGATTGGTCTTTCTTATCTAGCTGTCAAAAGAGATTCGCCTTCGATTGCAGGTACTGCAGTAATTGCGCCTTGGTTGTGGCTGTTATTCTTCGCAACAGATGCAGAGAATAGGTTGGTATCCGCCGACTTTATCCCGATTGCAATCGCAGAATATGACTTGGCCATTTGGATGGGAGTTCTACTCATTCAGCAGGTTTGGGTAAATATTGAACATGGCGAAACCGGTCTAAATATTGCATCTAGACTAGCGGGGCTATCCGAGTTCAATGCTAGATTGAGGGACTCTGCAGTGCTTCAATTGTGGAATCTAAGTTTCCTATTCACATTATTTGTGACTTGGGCAGTTACAAGACCTGGTGCTTTGCCAGCATTTGGACTATATGGGATATTATGCGGCCTACTAATTGGCCATGTTTCAATGGTCTTCCTTGGTAAACACAAGGGGCGGCCGCGTTCACTGATGACGATATGGGGGATTTCCACTATTGCCCTATCATGGACTTATGGGCAAGCAGCAATTTGGGCAATTGCGCTAGTGATTGCTTGTGGCGTTCTTCTAACAGTTTCTGATAGACTAAAGGCTTCCGGGGCAAATGAATTTGAATTAAAAAAGGCCGAAGCGCTGCCGGGGCAATTATTGACATTGATGATGGGGTTGCTTTCAGGGTATTTCATCATCATAGCATTGGACCCATTGAATATTTCAATGCTAACTGGAAGTGAAAATCTTTTCTCGAGTGAAATGAATCTGCTTATACTTACAATCATCACACTCGTTGCATTGACTCTATACTTAATACGTGCTTCGACTTTAGAAAAATTACTTCCTCCAGCCCTTTCTGCTGTTGGTTTAATGGTTGTAATGATAATTGCTGGACAAGTACANGATTCNGGNCTNGTTGTATTGCTTACAATTACAGCATTCATTTTATCTGGAGCATATCTAGCATTCCAAGGCGAATTCCGCTCTGGCATGAGGGCTGTAGCAAGAAAAGAAGACAGGTTACAGCGCCTTGAAGAAAAGCGACAGAGAATGGAAGAATTTATTTCAAAAAGCGGAGATTCAAAATCTACAAGCCAAGAGAAGAGTATGTCTAATTTGCAATTGATTGATTCTGAATTATTAGATCTAGCAGAAAAACAACGAAAGAGATCAAAAAGGGCTGGCAGCATTGGCGCATATGACCTTGAAGTAGGAGATATCCACCATCGACCTGTTATTGTAATTTCATTCTTAGTAACAGTGATTTTGGCATCTACATATTTGTCATTCGCAACGGGTTCCGCATTTATGATTCTCAGTTTCTGTGTTCTAGTCTCTATATTATTCATCGCCTTAGCAAGACTTAGAGCGAATCAAATCGGTCTGCGTCTACCAGATATAATGGGTATTGAACTACCCATTGCATTATCAATGGCAGGATTGGTCCTAGTCCATATTGCTGGAAGAATATCTAATTCTGTTATAGTCCTTGATGATGCTAAACATCTTGCTGTGATCGCTATTGGTCTTTCAGTGCTTGCGAGCATTGGACTGATAGGTAGAAGAGATCTAGGGCTAAGGATTCCTAACGCCCTAGAAGGTATTGTTTACCTATTAGCATTTGATAGGGTTATTTGTGTAATCATTGGAGGGGAAGTACCACTTCCATTCCAATTCAATCCATTAGATGGTGATTTAATCGATTGGCAAATCCCGTTAATTTTTATTGAAATAATTCTACTTGGATTCATTCTAGGATTTGACTGGGTTGAAAGTGAGCGTATCAAAAGAGGATTGCTCGACCACAGAGGCTCGGGTGGACGCTCCGCATGGGTGATTTTTGCTAGCATGATTTCATTTGGCCCTGCAGCCATATTGGCCATAATTTTCGGTATAAAACGTGGATGGTCATGGCAACAGCCTGCGGTCGTGTTAACTGCTTGGATACTGCTTCCGCTACCAATTCATGGAACTATGTTCTGGGTTGCTGATATCTTACCAATCCCCGAATTTGGCATGAATATTACTGCCGCCATATTAGGAATTATTTCTATCGTCTTCGTTATTTGGAGTATTGTAGAGAATCAAGGTATTTGGTTGGCCTCGGCATTGTGGTCTGTACACATTTTACTATTCGCTGCCGGCATAGGTTGGAGCGATCTGGTCATATTATCAGTATTCATTATGGTTTGTTCAACGACTTCTTGGGTCAGTGGAATTTTGACTTTGAGAAAGAGTTGGCGTATATTTGGTGCTGTAGATTTAGTTATAGCATGGATTGTTTCCTTCGTAATTTTAAGCACTGGTGCAGAAATAGAAAGCATATTGATGATCTTAATCGCATCGGCAGGATTACTCGGATTAGTGACATATCTCAACCAAACATATGAAGGTGAGATGGCTAAAGAATGATTAACTCATATTTGATTTAAGGTACTGTGCAATATCTTCTACAACTTCTTTCATACCTTTAATTTCAATTTCTGAAGAAAGTCTTAGCGATACGCTAATCTTCGCTTGCGTACCACTATTCCTAATTCCAAGAGACAACTCTCCTGAATCTAAATTGGCTTGAATGAGCATTAGGTTTGGTTCACCATTTAACCTACTTCTAGTCCAATTCTTCAAATCTCCAAGGGCGCTCAATCTTTGCTTTGCGATATTTTCTACTTCGTCTGACAAAGAATTTCTGCCGTCCCACAAATCTCGATTTACCTCTTGAGCAGAAATTCGTTTTTTCCATCCCCTAATCATAGAATTTTTTGGTTCATGGTTAGTTGATGCCAAAAAAAATGCAACTAATGTCGCTGCACCATCTCCTACCAAAGTCCAACTAACTTCTGACATAGGGTGGTTTGAAGGAAGGACGATGTGCCCAGAATCTTCTACACCAATTACTCTAGGAGAAGTGGTTTTTTTGTCTAGACTATCTTTCAAATGCTTCTGTAAAGCAAATGATAGCCATCTATCTCCGACAGCAGTCTCGATTGGTACGACTTTACAAGGAAATCTAACTAAGTTTGATAATAAAGATAAATCAGATTCTATACTTGCAGCTAAAACCCATTCATTACCGAAAAGTGTTCCAGCATTAACAACCAAATCAGCTATTTCATCACCATCAACTACTTTGAATCCTGTAGATGTCGCCCGAATAATAAGGCATCTATCCCCATCTCCATCTAAGGCTGCTGCTACAATAGTTCCTGGTTCAGCAGGCTTTAATTGTTTAATCAAAATATGATTTTCTTGACTAGCCTGTTCAAAGGTCCAAGATTGGGTTGGAGAAATTTCTCCTGCACCACAATTATGGTTCATTTCTTCAGCCTGTTTGCTTATTTCTATGCATTCAATCCCGGTATTTTCATTTATCCATCCAGCTAACCATTCCCCAGCAAATCCTTTCGATGAATCGAGTAAAAGCGGAGTGGCAAATCTANTGTTATGGTCCTCGGGCAAGTCTCCAAATAGGTTTTTGAATTGTTCAAATCTTTCATTTAAAATCGAAACATGATGATTCTTAGCCCAATCTGATTTAGATAAATCTTTATTCGGAGTAGTGAGGATTTGATGTTCGACTAAATCTATTTCCCTTTCTTCTTTGGCTAAATGTTCCGCTAACTCAGATATTTGATCTTCTAAATCTGGATGAGTCTTATATCCATTTGAGTCAAATATCTTTAGTCCAGATTCCGAAACTGGATTGTGACTAGCAGTGATCATGCACCCGATTCTTGCTGATTGNTCGAGTGTTGCGTAGTGTAGTGTAGGAGTTGCACAAATCCCTATATGAGTTACCTTCATTCCTGAAATTTGTAATCCTAATGTAAGATATTCCGCTAATAATTTATTATTCGGCCTTTGATCCCATCCGATAACAACTTCGCTGCCTTGGCCTGGGAATAAATCATAAATTCTGCCAAGTACTTCGCCAATTAATCTGAATAATGAAGGGGAAATTTCCCTGTTCAAATGTAAATTCTCAATGGCTTGTTCTTCGTCAATAACCGAAGTGTCGACTTTACCACGTATTCCATCGGTCCCAAANAGTCTAGTAACCATCAAATTCACCTATGAACTGATTGCTCTGCATGGATTCCTGTGACATTAGTATTTGGCCATACTACACTTTTGCAACCCAAAACGGTACCTGGATTGGTCACAGCATTGCACCCAAGTTGAGTATCTTCTCCCAATATTGCTCCAAACTTCCTAAGTCCACTAGCGATTCTTTTGCCTTCGATGCGAAGAAAAACTTCTCCTCCATCATTCCTCAGATTACTGAGTTTGACTCCTGCGCCTAAATTAACTCCTTTACCTAAAATTGAATCCCCGACATAATTGAAATGAGGGGCCTTAGAGCCNGGGAGTAAAATTGAATGTTTAACTTCACTACAGTGTCCGACCAGTGCTCTAGAACAAATCCACGAATTTTCACGGATGTATGCTCCATGACGAATAATCGCTTCAGGTCCAATGTAACACGGGCCTATGAAATGTGTAGATGGTTCAATTTTTGCCGTGGGATCAATAATCACTCGACCTTTAGTTTCATCAATTGTTACATTTAATTGGTGGAATTTTTCTCTTGTAGAATAATTTTCAATTAGCATAGACAACTGTTGCTGCAATGANNTAGGGTCTTTCGGATCAAGTATTTTCCANNCTGGTGAAATNGCATCAAAATTGGGCAGGTCGCCTAATTTTTCGCTATCAAAACTAGGAAATAATGATGCAAAACTAGTGTAAATAGGCCACTCCATGTCTCAGTCCAAGAGATAATATCGAATGAAGTTGCCGAATCAATAAGCAAGCCTGTAAAGACGCTTTCCTGTTGAATTATCTAGTTTAAAACCGACCATATCTGAAAGATAGCGTGGAATGAAAAGCCCTACCTTCCTCGTAGTTAAGCCATGATTCCTCATTCGCCGTTCATTAGAAAGATAGTTCACTATATCGGCAGCTGAACAATCAGGATAAATCGAAACATAATCGATTATCTCCTCTTTCAGACGTTGTAATCTTGCTTCTTTTTGAGATCCTTTTCCTTTCATATCTATCAATTACTATTTGTCAATAATAGTATATTAACAANACATGGGNNTTCCTTGGGACCCCACATAATCATTGTATTTTCAAAATATCTTGCCACTTCTTAGAGGAGCCTCTACGAAAATAATTGGTATGGAAATCTCTCTGATTAACATGAGAACACCTAATGATCTTTCCTCTACTATCATAACACCCCCACTTTGTATGGATTGGCACCATTACATTAGTCAAATCTAGCGATGGGCCGGTAGGTGCAGGGCTTCCAACNGAAATCGTTTCTTTGACTCCGTCCCAGTTTAATGAGTCAAAAGATGGTGCTTCAAGGCTAGTATNGGTTTCGAATCTGATTCCTCCTTCAGCTGGTTTTACAGGCTTCCAATCTCCTCTTCGGCCGTTAGANAACCAAGATGTCATTTTCTTCATTTGTTCAANGGTTGCCATCCCCATGTGCGCTTTTTCCCACCAACCTTCACTCCTAGCTAAGGTTACATGGTGAATTCCTGGCTGTATCATTCTTGAATCTAAACCATCACAGTATGTCCTGCATAAATTTTCTAATCGGACAATGAATATTGGTATAGGGCCTATATTTAATCGATTTAATTGGAATGGATTGGCTAATTCTCCAAGTAGAAGAAATGGCCTTCTGCTTTCCATATTTTCGGCATTCTCTTGAGATAAAATTTGGTCAATNGTTAATCCTTCNGCTCTAAAATTTAAGCAGAATTTTTGAATTTCTTTTAATGAAAGTACATCGTCGGTAGAAATTTTCTCTTCGTTAAATTGTAAATAATGTATNGCTTTACTGGTCACTANAATTGGCCCTTCNGGTAGTGGCAATGGNGAATTTGCAGGCGTATATGGCCATAAGTTCGGCGTATNAGGCTGCATGTTACTGGGCAAACCGTTCTGGCTTTAAACGCCACTTANGATGAAAANGTTGTTTCTTGAAGNCATTGGGGGCAGGTTACTTTAATNGGCCTTACAGATGGGATTCCTAGTGCAACTCCGCAACTAGGGCACAGAATGGCTTGGTCAACTTTTTGTCTTCTCTGATCAGCACCTGGCGTTGGATCATACTCAAAACGAAAACTGGACTTATCAATTACTTTGGCTGCCGAATTATAGTCCTTGTATCCCAAATTTGGATTTGGCGTATTTACGGCTGATTGGGGCGTTGGATCGTATTCACCTGAACTATTATAACCAGGATTGGGGTTTTGATTTAGCATTGCTAATATCTCATTCTTTTCAATCCCATACTTAGTTGACATCTTANCTATTTCCAGCGTCAAATCATATCCGCTAAGACTGCGTAAAATCTGCATATCGTCAGGTGCAAGAGTAACCATAAAATACGCTAAGTTACATTAGGTTTTGATTATTCACCCTCTCTGTGCAATATTATTGGGTATTGAATCTATATTATTGTATATAATTTACAACAAAGACTTCAAAAAAGGTTGGAGTCGGGAAGGGGAATGAGGAGGGGTAAAATGAGTAAGTCACGAACCAAAAAATTGACTCGCGAAAAATTGCAAAGAATGAGTTCGCAGGAACGTTCTAAGATGGCGAAAACGATTAGTTGTAGAGAAACTATGACTGATGCACATTGGGTGTTTTCAAGTGATTCTGTTGCAGATGTGATTGAAGATTTGACTAAGAATGACTGGGATCATGTATTTGTCGTTAACAATGAAGGCGTTCCTACTGGTAGAATTCATGCTGTTGATGTGTTGAAACTCATAGCAAAGAAAAATGTCGAGCGTTCCGTGGCATGGATGCATGGCGTCCCTGCAAAGCAACTGGTGAATATTCCTCCACTAACTGTTAGAACCGAAACGCCATTACTCAAAGCCGGTGCTTTGATGTTAACTCATGATTTAAACCAAATAGGTGTGGTGAATAATCAAGGGGTATTGGTCGGAGTTGTAGAGCATAAAACTATGGCAAAACACATGCCTAAATTTATACTTTGATTTTAAATTCCCCAATACCTGTCAGATTGGGCTTGTTTAGCTTGTAAAGAACTCTTGATTGTAGTTGCCATCCACAAAACTACTACCCAAATCAATGGATAAGCAAGGTCAGTAAGGATTTGATTTACACTAAACTCATATGAATCTCCCCTTAGCACATCTGTTGATATTATCAAGGCAGCATTGACAAAGGAATATACTACCATGCCAAATATTCCAAGAACAATTAATCGGCCAGAGAATGAACCTCTTCTAAGTCTCAAAAACATGAAGCCTGCAGTTGAAGTCAAGAATGCGATAACCATCCAAGCTAATGCTGAATGAATTACTTCCAGCCACAAAATCGATGTTTCGGTAGTAGAAAATAAATCATCATAAGCACGATACCCTTCAGCTACCGCAAATATGGCACTAAACAAAGTAGCGGTCCAAAGTAATGATGAAAACATAGCAGCATCAGCGTTATCACGCATTTCTTGAATCACCTTATTGACGGTGGTTTCAATTCCAGCGCCCTTACTGAAGATATACAATCCAGTAACGAGCGGTAATGCGCCAATTACTACGCCGCCAATCTCTTGAGGCAACATTATGCCTAGCCCAAGTATAGCCAAAACCAGTCCGAATGGAATCATNATTTTTGCTCTCCACTTAGGATCTTCTAAGGCTTTCACAATGTAATAATACGTACCTTCAATACCTTTTGATTGTTTGACAATGATTTTTTCAACATGGTCTATCCGAACTTGAGATTGAATGATTGGTAGTACTGATTCATCTTCTGCACCATCGGTAACAAGAATNGCTTTATCTGGTTGGAATGTTGCTACGATCTCTTCTAATTGAGCCGCTATTGCTCTATCAGAACGAATCCCGACTTTTTCATCTCCAGTGAGAATTGCGATTTCCACCTCGTCGTCCTCCGATGAATTCTCACTGAGGTTGTCGTGTTGAGAAAGTGCCCCTAGTATGGCATTAGTATCNCTTTCCTCTGGGTCTGCAATACCAAGTTTCAAAGCAGCGGTCAAAACTTGTCTTCGCCCGACTACAGGCCCTCTGATTGCTGTCTTAATACCAAGATCGTTGTCTCGGTCGACAGTTAAAACAAGGGTTCGAGTCATGTGATTTCACCGTTTGATGTTCATGCTAAGTTGTCCTACATTTCAAAGGCTTCGCGCGAAANNCTGTAAAAGTCTACACTTTTTGAAATAATTTACTCTGTGGAAGCATTCTCTACAGACTCGGTAGTATTTGATTCGAATTTTTGCTCAGCGGCTTTATTCTTGGCATTCCATCTCTGAGTTGCTCGGATATATTTCAACGGATGATCTAGCCANGGTTGGTCACAAAGACGGTCATCACCNGGTAAAACNGGGCAGTTATGGTTTACTTTCAAGCTACTACATTTTGCTGGAGTATAGGAGTTGTCATACAAATGATTCACCTGATAAGTAGTGGTTGCCTCGTTAAAATCGGGAGCTCCACTAAAAAAGTTAACACATGATTCTCGAGGAATTGCTAAGGTTGCAGCCATTGCGCCTAGGAATACTCTTCCAAAGTGGTTAACGTTAACTCCTTTTTCTAAATCTGCGACCACTTTAATCATACATGGNGGCCAGTCCGATTCGGATGCTCCTACTAATGCTATAGCCTCGCTAGCCTTATTGGCCATTAGATTTCTAACCATTCCAACTGGCTCAGCAAGTCTAATTGCGAGATCTGTGTTTACTTCTGCCATCTTTTCGAGTGCTTCCATCTCGATGTGTGATTTTATTCTCTCTCGTAATAGACGCGCTAATTTGCTAGATGACGAATATTGTTGCTCCTCAAAAAGTGTAATCCAACCATTCTCTATGTCATTATTAGCTAAACGCCACCTACTGCCGGTAATCTTAGGGCAAATCTCTATGAAATCTGATAGGCCTATTTTCCAAATTCTTTCATTTTGAGACCTCATGCTTTGCATTACCTGGGAGGTTGATGATAAATCAAATTCAGAATCTTGTCTTTGTCCTATTTTTAGATTAGTAATGAATGTATTTGCTATAATTTCCAAATTAGAATTATCTTTTGCAAGTATTTGCTCTGCTCTTGCAGCCTCTGCTTGAGCCCATCTAGCAATTAATCGCTCATCTTCTGAAGCACAAACAACCAAACGAGCATAATAAAATGAAAATGCTTCAATCAACCTACCTTCCTCGGTATGAATATCTCCTCCAACAATTTCAACACCCTCCTTAGATTGTACAGAATCTACAAGTCTAATTCTCGCTCTCTGACGAGCTTTTTCCATCCACTCTCCTTCCAATAATTCCTCTAAATTAATATCGTGCTTAACNGCCATATCTCGTATCCATTCGGTTGCTTGTGGCAAGAAAGGGTAGCGTGAGAGTGTGACCTCATCGACTATTGATGGGGGGTCACGGGGTACGGGCATGCATTACCCACTAGGTCAACAGCATATGAAGTCCTTGATATGGATGTGTTGATGAGGTATTAGAAATTGGCAAGTTCATGTCAGATGGTCAATTACAAGGCCTGATTGATATTCAAAATGANGTTCGTTTGGCATTTGGATGGAATTACACAGATGATTATGATAGTGCAAAACAATTGAGTCTCGCTTTTGAAGGTGATGCCCCATTTGGGGTAAATAAATGGAATCATCAAGCCCGTGACGAAACTTTAGAAGAAATCCGTGAAATATTGGTTTCCTCTAAGCGCGTAATAATTATCGGTGCCGCTGCTGAAAAAGAAATGTTAGAGAAAATTAACTTAGAGGATGTTAGTATTATTGCGGCTGATGGTTCGGTTGGAGTGCTCAATGATTTTCAAAATCTAGTTTGTGTAATCAGTGATTTGGATGGCGGGAGACATATTGATTTGGCTGCTGTAGAAGGTCAAAGATTCATAATTCATGCGCATGGAGATAATAATAAAACTTGGAAAAAGATTCTCGCTGAATGGAGTGCTCTTCCAATGCCTCCAAAATTAATTTTAACTCATCAAACCAATGAAGAGCTTTTCGGAATGAGTAATTTTGGTGGCTTTACTGATGGCGATAGGGCGCTTTGCTTTGCTATTTGGGCAGGAGTTAAATCCGAAAATATCGAGTTAATCGGTTTCTCAACAAAAAAAATTGGAAAATGGTCTGGAGTGACCGATCAAAATAAGAAACTTAAGAAATTATTATGGATGGAGAAAATTGTCTCAATGTTTAAGTTAGAAGACCAGATTGATTGATTTACTTTTTTCTCAATGCTCTAAGCCTTTCCTTCAAAGCATTTCTTTCACTAGATTCTTGGCTATCGTCCTCACCGTTGGCGTTCAGTCTGCGCTCAAACATTTCGTTTTGCCAAACGTATATTTTCCCATTTTCCAAACCTAGTGCAACTCTAGAACCATTACTTTTCATACACCTGGTTTGATCGATTGGAGACTGGGCAATGATTGCACCATCAGATAAATTNCTAACTTGCAGAGTTCCTTCNATGCCGCTCCATCTAGTGGACCAGTGTGTACAANAATTNGAAATTGTAAANCCAACGGTTTGGCAACTTATTGGAAAACCTCGCTCTANCCACTTTTGTCCGGTTTTACTNTCATAAGCAATCAATTGACCATCCTCTAAACAAGCGACTACCGTATCTTCTAATNCAGAAATCGATTCAATTGAATTTGAAAACTTGTTGTGCNTATCCTTTTTCGAAGTTATTGTTCCATCNGAATGGCCAAATAAAATTTCAGTAGGTGTTTTTACTCCACACATTACTGGAGAATCTGTGTACAATTGGTGATTGACAATTTTTCCATCGGATAATATCTGCGCCCATCCCGACTTTGGTCGCCCTAGTCCAACGATTACGTCTTTGTCATCGGATAAAATAAACCATGGCCTTTCATTGATTTTCGTCACCCAATCTTGCTTGCCAGACAAATCAAATGACCAAATAGCAGATTCTAGAAAATCATTATGTTCTATGTCATAAACTGATGATGTTGCATAAATTTGTTTATTCTTAACCAATAATGAATCTGCACTACCTTCTAGGGGTTTTTGCCACAAAACATCCCCAGAATCAGAATCTAAACAAGCGATATGAAGGCCGGATGCGACTATTATTTTCCCTTGGTAAAATACAATCTCACTGATTCTGTCTGGTAGGTCTTGCACCCATATAGTGTCTCCTTCAGGATTCCATTTTTTGATTTGCCCGTCCCACCCACCTGCGATTAAATTTTCATCGGGGTCAAAAGAAATGGTGCTTACCGCTTGGTCGAGTGAACGAATCATCCAGCAGGCCGATAGTAAGTCCATATTGTGGCTTGAATGGTTATTAGTGATAATAAAGACGCTACTTATGCATCAAAAACAATCAATTATCGGTAATTTCAATTCACTCGAGGAAAATTTCAGGTTTCTTGATTGAATAAGTAAGGGCGAAGGCAATCAATCCGAATAAGCAAGCGGTGTAATAATGCCCCATAGTAAAAAATGAAAGTATTGCACTCGTCCTCAATAATCCAATCGAGCCAGATTTTAATGCCCAAATAGCAAATCCAGTTGACATTATTGCTAGTCCAATGAATGCAATTCCAACTGTGGTATACAGAGATGCAGCACCTGGGTCCATTAGCGGATGATCCATTTGAGTTGGTGTCAAATCTATCTCACGAATTACGCAATCATCTGCGCCATTCGAGCATTCTTGATTGGCAAAATCTTCCTGAGAAGGAATATTGAAGTCGATTGTAGTAAAACCAATTGGTTCGAATAATGCAGGAGGAGAAAGTAATACTCGATTAGAAAATACATCTTGGTGTCCGTCCCTGTTAGTAATAATGTCTACTCGAACCATTCCAGGATCTAGTTTCTCAAGTTCGAAGTAACCTTCACTATCGGAATTGATTTCAGAAGAGTTCCAAATACCGTTTTCTTGCCATGAAACATAGACTACAGAATCGTTTAGAGGATTACCGTCGTGGTCGAAAATATTGCCTCTAAAAATCGCACTCTCATCGGGCGCATTTTGAGCTATGCTGTATACAAACTCATCGGGGCGAACTAAGCCAGATTCACTAGAGGTGTAATCTAATCCATTGATGAGACCCAGTAGCGAAATAAAAATTATGAATATACCGGTAGCAATTCCCATCGGAGGCATCTCTTTTTGCTCAATTGTAAGTTTTGAAGGGGAAGAAGCGAACATCATATTTTGATTAGAAGAAATATTGGAAGTCATTTCATCGATATAATCTATCGATGGGTTTTGGCCTTCCTCAATGTCGCCCATGCTTAGCGTTAAACGCCATCCTACTTGACTTCGATGCGCCCATTAGAATTAGCAATTAATTTAGATAATGTTTGTGATTGTATCCAAACCTTGATTGATATAGAACCATCATCATTATCTGTTTTTGATGTTACTAAACCACATTCATACACATCTGACACATACCCTTCTATCGACCTATGCTCTAGACTCGGATGTAATAGTAAATCTATTTGCGGCCCAAATAATCTTAACAAAATTTCATCCTGTAATTTACTTAATCCGATATTTTTCTGAGAGGAAATCGGAATGGGAATATTAAATCCAAGTTCTTGGATAAGTTCTATTCTTTCTCTCAATTCGATTTTCCCAATCATCTCGACTTTACTCAAGACAACTAAAATCGTTTTTTCGCCCAGCACATCACTGCTGATTTCTTCTTCATTGCTAAGATATCTCGAAAATATTTCACTTCTTGATGTTGAAAGTTTTCGTTTGATTTCCACAATACTATCGCTGGAGTCGACTAATAATAATAGTAAATCACACTCTAATGCTTCTGCAAGTGTTGCTCTAAAGGCATCTAATGTAGAATTTGGGATTTGATCGATGAAACCAATTGTGTCTGCCAATAGCACCCTAGGACTTGCTGCCATTCTTCCAACAGTTGTCTCTAATGTCGAAAATAATTTATCTTCGACCAATACATCTTTTCCAGATAGTTTTAGAAAAAGACTAGATTTGCCAGCGTTTGTATAGCCGGCAATTCCAACAGTCATAGCGCCGCTTCGTGTTCGTTGTTTGCGTCTTTCCGCTTGAGCATTAGCATGCTTTCTTTGTCGTTTCCTAAGTGAGGCTAACTCTCTATTTAGATTTGCCAAAATTGCCTGTAAAGCAGTCACTCCGCCTCCACCAAAACCTGCTCTTTCACCAGTAGTTGTCTGATTTGCCAATTCTCTTAGTACGGTTCTATCGGATAATAATCTCGCAATTCTAACTTGGGTTCTAGCTTCCAAAGAACTGGCATGTGAAGTAAATAATGAAAGCAAAAGCCGAACTCTATCCCATACTTCTATCTGAACAATATCGCTGACTGTAACAATTTGCCTCGGGGTAGTGTTAGTATGAATTAATACCAAATCTACATCAATCCAAGGATGGTTTTGTGAACGTGTTTTTAATTCATCACCTAAGTCTTGTAGTCTACCTTTGCCAAAATATCCTCTAGGATCTATTGGTCCCGATTGTTTGATTACTTCGATTATTTCGATTCCCATGGTACTAACAAGGCCGCAAAATTCTGAAATATCTTCTTCACCCCTAACTAAGAGTAACGCCTTACGTCCTTCGTGGTTAGTCCTGGCCTCTCCGAGTGCAACACCGCCGGCTCCAGCAAGAATTTCAAAATTCGAATCTTGCTTCGCCATGATTTATCCAAGAGTCATCCTCATATCAGCCCACCCCTTGCAGTAACCATGGTCGAGTCGTATCAAGCCACGATTGAATGGTCTGGCCCGATATCTCTAGGCACTACTTTACTAGCTGCATCATCAAGACCAGGGTGTTCTGCTAAATTGAATGAAGAAAACGGTGAGGCGAAATTAATTGTAATTATTGAAAATACTTCATTGCAAGCACTCAGAGATAGCGTTGACGATTTGCTAATCGCACTGTCTGATATCGAAGAGAATAGCTCTTGAATCATCCTAAGTCTAGAATTACTGGTGCGTGGTCTGATACATCTAATCCACCTTGTCGATTGATTGAAACCGATTTTACTTTGTTTTTTGCAGCATCATTGAGTAAGAAGTAATCGATTCGCCATCCTCTGTCCTTGGCCCTAGCCTGGCCTCGATTTGACCACCATGAGTATGTCTTGACGCCCTCTCCAACATATTCTCTAAACGCATCATGCCAACCATCGTTTAGTAAATTAGTGAACCAT
>PBXE01000016.1 GCA_002727485.1 Methanobacteriota archaeon
TGAAAATACATCGACACTGTATGTATCATTCCAAACATTGATAAATGCAGGTTCATCAGGATCATATTCACCTATATACGACACTACACCTTGAACTGAACCTGTAAAACCACCGATAGGACTCATGGTAAAATTATAGGCAACATCAGCGCTTACATTTACTCCATATGCGGTCTCATTGAAAAATCCATCAGATATTACAATAATGTCATAAACACCTTCAGGAACTGTCGTTGAATAATAACCTTCAGAATTTGTACTGGTGAAAGTATACCAACCGCCATCATGGTCACGGTTTCCATCATCACCCATCATTGCTGAACTTATATCTAAAGTTGCACCGACTAGAGGCTGCCCCATATCATCATACACATATCCTGAGATCATATAATAATCAATGTATATGAAAAAGTATACATCAGGTATCATTGTATAATTATTTGGAGTTACAAAAACTTGATCATAAAAATCGTAGTTTGAATATCCCTCCATGTCATTGGTTACCGCAACAAAATATGCTCCAGGAGCTGGTACTTCAGCCATATAATATCCAGTTTGGCCAGTATTTACTGTATACGATTCATTATCATTGTATACTACTACCTCAGCACCCTCTAAAGGCTCGTAGTAATAATCACCATGCTCATCTGTGTATTCCTTAAAAACATAACCTTCAACAAAACCTGTAGCTTGTGGTGGAGTTACATCAATATTGTAGTTGTATACATAAGCGCCTAGACCATCATCAAAAGTTGATGCATCTAAGAAAAATGTTTCAGATACAAACGGACCACCATCAAAAGATGCAAACACATTTATTTCTGTACCATTTTGAGCCCAAAAACTATAATAGCCATTATCGCCTATTTCGGAGGAGCTATATAAATCGATTGGATTATCATCAGAGCCAATCTGAGAGTCTACCCAAATGTAACCTGATAGCGGCTGACCATCTATTCCATAGGCAAAACCTTGTACTAAAGTATTTAGCTTCATCACAGAAATGTTTGATACATAGCTAGTGCCATCATTAATAGTAACTTCTGATTGACTGCCATATGTTACATCGCCAGACGTTTCATCAACTTGTCCAATGAGAGGAACTAACCTACCACCATTATCTTCATCCTGATGGTAAGGATACAACCTAACTACGTCTCCAGCTACAATGTCATCAACTGAGACTCCAATATCGTAAGTACCATCAACAGCGGTGATACCTTCCGTCAAGGTTTCAGTATCATAATAATAGTAATCATTATAGTAGTAGCCTTCATCTTTACCAATCTCTACAAAAACTCCCTCAACAGGAAGAGCCTGATCTGTCATTTCAGTAGCAATACCCGTAAAACGTATTGGAGAGCTACTAAATGGCTTAACAACAGTTGATCCAGTAACAGCTAGATCTGGGTCTAATTCAGCAAAGAAGAATGTTGCTCCTTGGACTTCCATGAAATCAAGGTCATCAATAAATAAAACAAAGACACCTTCCGTAGTATCGGAGTCAATTGTCTCTTCATTATCAATCAGTGTAGCGAAAGAAGGTTCATCATTTTCATGGTCCCTAGAATTATAGTAATCATCGTAATAATAGTCGTCATCAAAATCTTCAAGGATGTTTAGATCACCTTCATCAAGCACGCCATTAAAGTTTGCATCCCAAAAGATACCCATAGCACCCACATAAGGTGCTGGGTCTTGCAAATCAAACGTAGCTTTAATTACAATTCCATCTGCTTCAACATCTAGATCAGGGAGCGTATTTGCGGTACCACCATTGTATGAAGCTGCATCAAAAACTTCTAAAGAATAATCAGAGAAGACATATTGCTCAGAATCTTCTTCTATTACCTCCACATGTCTTAACGTTACAGCAGCATCACGAGTTACAACATACAACAAGAATGAACTGTAAGTGTTATCACCTGAAGCAGGGACAGAAACCTCATAAAATGCAGGGTCTGTACCAGATATNGTAATAGTTTGAGTATTGAAGCTAGGTTCNACATCNGGAAATGGATTATACTCAAAACGAAAATACANATCNACNTCTGCACCAGCAGTGAATGCTTCAAATGCAATAGACCCACCGTATGGGAAGCTAAATGGATAAATACCCGTATCCTCGTTAGCAAAACCTGCCCAATCTTGTGAACCAGTTGGATTTAGATATGTTTCACCAGTTACTACAGCACCTCCAAATGGACCAGAAAAAATAATTCCTGGTTCTGGGCCTGACTCACCACTTATGCGGCACCCACCACCAAAAATATAAGTTGGAAGTAACACATCGCTGTCACCAACATATGCGCCATAATTATTGTAAGTATCATCTGGGTTCCAATCACANGGACCGCCAAGCTCTGCACCGGATTCAAAACTNCCCCAACCTCCGACAATGTATTTATACTCGAAAGCAGTATTTTCAACAATTTCAGTCTCACCGACGTAAATTCCATCTCCATCTCCATCTGTCATCGGCACTCCGTACCCACTCCATCCTTCAAAACTTCCNNTAGCATGAATGACCTCTAATGGAGAGTTTCCATTTGNCACGAGTTGATCATTATATTCGTTAGCATCTGTACTAAANACAANNGTTACAGTTTCCGGCGGTATTAGCTCCAAACAATTGCCGTTCCCACAAAGAGCAAAACAATGATTGACTGATCTGTCAACTATAGTAGTCCTAAACTCTCTATCATTATATTGACCAAAAGCACATTCTTGACCTGCTATATTTTCCTTATCATCCCACCAATCACCATTGACGTATGTATANGCATCATTTAATAATGCAGGAAAACTATCAGCGAGAAACCAAACATTGTCTGAACCTTCTACCTGGGTAAAAGGATATCGCTGGTCCCANGGCCCACCGAAATANNTACCGCCCGCTAACCATAANCCATCGGCAGANATTACTTCATCTCCCATATCCAAGGTAAACTCAACATATACGCTGTCACTATATGTCGCATCACAATCTTGGAACTTAGAAATGACCTTCATGTCCTCAGTTATTGTTAAACTTCTATCATTATAGTTGCTGGGATTAGCGCATGATTGGCCTTCAATATTTTCTTTGTTACCCCATCCGTGACCATTAGTATAAGTATAATAGATACTTGATCCAGTTATAAGTTCAAATGTACCTTCAAATACTCCGTCTCCATTGACATCTGTTAATCTTCCTGACTGATTCCCATCATTTGGTTCCCCCCAAATAGCACCAGCAACATAAACACCCTGATCGGAAACAGTTTGACCATTCATATCTAAATAAAATGTAACATTTGAAACTGGAGGAGGTGGAGGCACAAAATCACATGAGTAACATGAACCATAACAAACAAGCGGAAGCTCAAAATCTTGTTCTCCAATTGAAACTATTCTATCATTATAATCACCTACTCCGCAAGGCTCTAATGTGTTAGAATCTTCAAAACCACCCCAATCATCTGGACCCGTGCTAGCACGATTTCTAAACTTGTATGCGACATCTTGATTTATAGCTAGTTCGACAGTCACTTTCCATATATCATCACCATCTGAATCATCCATTAAAACGCCTGTGTTTCCAAAAGCACCACCTGCAAGATAAACACCATCTGAAGAAGTTTCCACTTCATTCATATCTACGCTAAACGTGACATCAACAAATGGATCAAAACCATCTCTCACAAATTTAAATGTCCAGTAATTAGCACCAACTTGAATAGATAAAGTCATTAAATTGCCATCAAAAGATAAAATATCATATGTTCTAGAAGCAGGAACAGCATCGGCAGTACTGCTCAACTCTCCACCATTATAAGCTTTTGCTAGAGCAAAATATGCACCAACTCCATCTAAAGTTAAGGTCATATCTGTTTCGCTATAGCTCCATGTAGCTGGATTAGAACCATCATGAGGCGCAATCGGAGCACCACAACCTTCATCAACACCCTGCCAAGTCTCTAACCAAGTTTCAGTGCCCATGTCATTAACGAAAGTCCCATCATTATTTAGCATATATTTATCATCAAATAAACAAGCTCTTCCTTCAACAGAGGCAGCATCATTCTGCCAATAGACAGAACCCGTAGCATTTTCACCAGAACTAACCACCAAAGAGCCAGCTTCTGGTACAAGCTTCCAGACACGAGCAAAAGGGCTAGGCGGGGTATGTGTATGAGTTCCAATATTTGAAAAGTCATCTTGGCCAAGAACAATCCATTCTGAATTAGTTGCATCAGTTCCAGCAGATGAAACCCAATTAGTATTCCCAATGCCTATATTAGACTTTCTAACTAGAGTATGCTCTTTTGTTGCATCGTCAATCCCAGCAACAGGCCAACCAGCACCAGGGTCATCACCTGCATCTCCAACTAAGTCTATTAACATACCATTATGTACCAAACCAATTGCATCGTCGCCGTTAAAAAAAGTAGCAGATGATCCAATTAAATCTGAAGCCGCTTGAATTTCATCATTTGCACTACTGTTACAAACTATCCAAACATCTCCTGGAGCTACAGATCCTTCAAGCTGAACGCTATTACTTTCGCCTTCAGCCCAATCTCCTCCATTTGAAATACGCCAAATTTGATATGTGCTTAAATCAATAGATACGTCTGTATTGTTATATATTTCTATATACTTGTTATTACTAGACCCCTCAGCATATTCACTAATAAATACGCCTTGAGCCTTAAAAACGGATGAACCAATTATTGCTGAGAAAACAGCAACTCTAATTAAATTGAATAAATTATTTTTATTATTTTTCATTTTCAGACTCCCTATAGCTTGACTCTGGAGTTGATGGTAATTTTATAGTTTTATTACCATTTTCTCTGTTTAGGGTTATCACAGAAAGTTTCGAACGAGCATCTGACGCCCATCTTTTGAAGATACTTTTTTCTTTATCTTTTTTAATTCGATTTTCTAGCATCTTTTGCTGCTTGTTCTGAGCTCCTTGCTGCTTATTCAAAACAGACTGAGCATATTTTTTCTCTCGGATCGATTTTTGAATTCTAGATTCATTAATTTTTTCAACTTCGATAGGTAAAACCTCTGAGTCAATCGCTTGTAAATTTGAATCTTTATTATTCACCTCTGAATTTTCATCAGCAACAATTGGATTATTTTCTGATGCAAAAACAAATGTGAAGACAATGAAAATAGTGCTAATTCTAGATAGACTTTTCATCATTACTCCTTTTTTGTGTTCTTATATT
>PBXE01000032.1 GCA_002727485.1 Methanobacteriota archaeon
GGGAGCAAGCGAATCACTTGCAAAATTATCATTTGGTTGGAGAATTTCTAGGTATCTTTCAATAATGTTCCAACCATTCTTGCCATTTAGTTCCCAGCGTCTATGGGAAAACCTAGGGGAAACTGGAAAAGTCAGCGATGCACGATGGTTTGAAGCTATTAATTGGGGCGCAGAATACACTAAGTGTAAATCTAATGTAGAACCACTATTCGAAAGGTTAGATCTAGAATCAATACTTGAACAAGAACAAGCGCTAGCCGAGTCATCCTCAACAGATAATGATGTTACTCATACTGTGAAAGGCGGAAAAAAGAATAAGAAAGGAGATAATGAAATGACTGAAGGAATACAATATTTGGATTTTGAAACATTCTCAAAGACTGAACTAAAAGTTGGAAGGATATTATCTGTAGACAATCATGAAAATGCCGATAAGTTATATGTCGTAAAATTAGATGATGGTACAGATAATGGCCGCACTATCTGTGCGGGTTTGAAGGACTATTATTCACCAGAAGGTATGATTGGAAAATACGTAGTTTTCGTTGCAAATCTCAAACCAAGGAAGTTACGCGGTGTCTTGAGTGAAGGTATGATGTTAGCTGCTGATGACGAAGATGGTAATGTGAAACTCATCACCATAGACGGTGATATAAAAACCGGCTCCGAAGTAAGATAATCATAAATTATCGTTGACTATATCCATAATTTTTCTGGATATCAGACGGCACTCTTCCATCACTTGCAATGCTTTGTTTTCAAGATCTTCAGCGTAACCTTCAGGCAGTGATGACAAGTTGATTTTTACATTAAACAAAGCTCCTTTGCATGCTGCACTAGCGAGCAAAGAGCATACACCTACGTCAGATATGGCATTCTTATTCCCATATTTAGCCAAATCAGGTAAATGATTGAGTAATTCTAATGCAAGTTCAGCAGTTTCCATAGGAACTTTTGCTGCGACAAGAGTATTTTTTCGTATTTCTTGTCGCCTGGACTCTTTTTCTTCTTCAGATTCTTTCGGCATCTTGAATGAATTCATTACAGCATCGAATGAATCACTATCTTCATCAGCCAATCTTGCTGAGTTAGTCATAATTTCAATTGAGATAGGGAGAAGTTTCTCTGAAATTACCCAGCCGTCTTTCCATTTTTCACTTCCAATGGTTAAATCACATACCATGATAGACAAGGCTGCGGCTTGTCCAAGTGCAATTGCAGCAGCAGTGCCTCCTCCTGGAGTAGGAGAGGACGATGCTAATGCTGATTGAAAATCTCTTATGCTCATTTCTACCCACGGCTTTTTCATTTAGATTCACCCCTTATCGCCCATTCAATAATTCTAACATTAGGGTCAAACGGTGATAAAAATTCTAGACCCAATCCTGATATTGCACTGTTTACTAAATCTTCTTCAGTAGGGTTTTCTGAGTCATCATACCATCTACCCGCTTCAAGCATTGTAGACAGTGGCACTAAACCCACTAATTCTGAACCGCACGTATCGACCCCGTGGTCTTTAGCAATGGACTTAACAGCCTCGTATGCTACATGCATTGGTGTAATAGTGACATCTCGGAGGTTCATCGATACTTGGGAGATGCCATGNGCTTCTAATGGTAAACCCATTCCTTGAACCATCTCTAACATTCCTTTAATCCTTAATTTCCCCCCACTATCATTTTTTATCAAACGACCACTGCTTCGTACTATCGTTCCAGCAAGTTTCGAAACAGATGCATCCTTTTCGTCAAGATTAACATTGTAAGCTACTAGTATGCCTCTAGCACCAATGACCACCGCACCAAATTTCTCTATATTTTCATTGTAATCCACAGGTCCAATATCAGGCAATAATGGTCCGCCGTTCCGATATCTTTCTTTCAAACTTTCATATTCTCCTTTTCTTAAATCAGAGAGCAATTCTCTTTCTTTACTNGATGCCGCAGAGCCGTAAAAAAATACAGGTAATTCTAATTCTTCGAATACTCTCTTTCCAAGTGCTTTTGCCAATTCTACACATTCGTCCATCGATGAATTCTGAATCGGTACAAATGGACATACATCTACAGCACCAATGCGGGGGTGCTCTCCTTCATGCATCTTCATGTCTATGAGTTCAAATGAGGTTTTGATTACATTGAATGCTGCTTGAACAACAGCATCTGGNTCCCCGGCAATCGTTAGAACCGTTCGNTTATAATCTGGATCTGGTTCAACACCCAGGACNCTTGCTCCTGAAATTCCTGTTGCAGAATCTGCAATGCTGTCGATAATTGATTGGTTTCTGCCTTCCGAAAAGTTCGGGACACATTCGACAATTTTCACCATAGTTCTCTTGGTGTATGGGGAATTGAATAATCTTGTCTATCTAACTATACAAATTATCTGGAGATGATGTATTTCCTCCAGATTCTCTTTTCTTTTTGATTCTCTCAATCGCTAAAACAGCATCCTTTTGGGTAACTTTGACTCTACTTTCTCTTATTGCTATCATACCTGATTCTACGGTAGTAGCGTTTAATTCAGCACCACTAAATCCTTCGGTTAATTCTACTAATTTAGAAATATTTAGCCGACTNGTAGCCATTTTATCATAATGAATCGACAATATGGTTTTTCTACCTTTATCATCAGGCAATGGGATTTCAATTATCCTATCAAACCTTCCAGGTCTCAGTANCGCATCGTCAAGTATGTCAGGGCGATTTGTGGCTGCAATAATTTTTACATTCTCTAGTGCATCAAATCCATCTAATTCTGCAAGTAATTGCATAAGCGTCCTCTGAACTTCACGATCACCACTAGTTGCTGAATCTAACCGCTTAGCACCTATTGCATCAATTTCATCTAGGAATATTATTGCTGGTGATTTTTCTTTTGCCAGAGAAAATAATTCTCGTACAAGTCTCCCACCTTCTCCAATATATTTCTGAGCAAGTTCTGAACCCACCATTCTGATGAAAGAAGCCTTGGTTTGGTTTGCAACCGCCTTAGCTAACATTGTTTTGCCACAACCAGGAGGGCCGACTAATAGGACTCCTTTGGGAGGCGAAATTCCTACTTTTTGGAATAACTCTGGGCTTTCTAACGGCATTTCAATAGATTCTCTAACCTGGAGAATCTGTTCATCTAAACCCCCCAAGTCTGAATATCTCACATTAGGTTTTTCATCCATTTCTGCTCCAGAAACCATNGGATCCCAAGCATCTGTTAGTAGTTCAATTACAGCCAAATTATCTTGGTTTAGTGCAACACGTGTACCTGGCTTCAGTTTCTCTTGACTTAACCTTGGATTAATCCCTACCTGGAATACAGTTCCATTGGATGATCTTACAATAGCGCGCTCATCATCTAAAACATCCTGAATATGGCCTATAATTAGAGGCGGAGACCTAAGAATTCTTAATTCGTTATCTAAGCCACTTGCTCTTTTTTTAAGGTCGGAAATCTCGTTTTCAAGATATAATTTGTCTTTCAATAGGGATTGTGCTTCTTTTTGAAGAGCCTCGAAATCGTTTTCTAGGATTTTTAACTCGGCGTCCTCAGTAATTCTGGGATTTTCAATCGCCTTGTCTATATCTGTTCCCATGGTTCCCCTGTGTGGCAAGACCTTATTGAATCATCTGTATTTAATAGTCAAATGTCTAACATTACGAAGGCTTCAAGAATTAGCGCTTCTACAGTGAAATGGTGAAGGCATGGGAGATTGCGAATTGTGTGGAGCGATGAAGGTTGGAACACGAGCGGTAACCATGGAAAGAACACAAGTACAGGCATGTAAGCGTTGTACAGACAAACTCGGACTTAATGATGTTAAAATGGCTCCTGGGCTAGCCAAAGTAAACTCTGCTCACAACACCTCGGGTGGATATGGAGGCATTGGTAGAAAAGGCAAGGACATAATGCTAAGAGGCGAAAAAGAACTCGCCTCAGATTTTTCCAAAAGAGTAATTGCAGCCAGAGAGTCCAAAGGGTGGGACAAAAAAGAATTGGCTCGTAGATGTGCTGAAAAAATAAATATTATCTCTAGCGTTGAATCAGGCAAAAGGCCAACAGATAGTGTTATTCGGAAATTAGAGAGAACTCTCGATATTTCTTTAATGGTAGAAGCAAAACCTGACGAAAACCGTCAAGTTGCAAAGGGTACAGGAAGAGGATTTACAATTGGAGATTTCCTTCTTGACAGCAAGGAATGATGTGTGTGAAATCTAAAATTCCGTTACATGCAATTTGGCTTGCACAGGATGACCCCAAAAAAAACACNGCTGTCAAATTAGGAAAAAGAAATCAAATATTTTTGCACAAAAATTTCAACAAATTACCACGGAAGGGGATAATATTAGAACCTCTGTGCGGCAAAATTCTAGGTCCGGAAGACCATCATCTACTGACTGAAAAAAATGGATCTATAGTTGGATTGGACTGCTCTTGGAAGCATATTGAAGAATCTGTATCCACAGTCATGAAGAAAACAAAATTGGTTGGCAGGATGTTACCATTGTTATTAGCGGCTAACCCTGTTAATTGGGGAAAACCAAGTAAATTGTCAACTGCAGAAGCCATAGCTGCAACTCTCTACCTGATTGGGCAAAAAGAAGAGGCAAAGGAATTATTATCTGCCTTCAGTTGGGGAGAGCAATTTTTTATCCTTAATTTCGAGCCATTAGAAGCCTATGCCAATGCAAAATCATCTAAGGAACTGGTAGATTTACAATTCGAATTTTTTGATATTAATTTGGGAGAGGATTAAATCGTAAAGAGACCTATTCACCGCTATGATTCTGGTAAATTATTGCCTGAAATGGATGATTTAGCAGAGGAATGCATTATCGAAATTAGAACTGAATCCGAGTCGATTGTCAAACTACTCGGTTCGCCTTACGATTTACTAGACTTAGCATATGGNCACATATATTCAGAAGGCAGGGGTGAAATTGAAACAGCGAATATTGATAACACAACAATTATNGTNGANGGCAACTTAATTCCTAGACCTAGCGAAGACATACTAACAGCGGCATGCGGAGCATGTTCAACGGGAGATTTAGCAATTCCAATGAATATAGTTACAAACAAGGCAACTATATCCGGAAAGTTCGATAAAATCATGAATAATATGCTAGAAANTCAAATTGTCTTCAAAAACACAGGAGGTGTCCATGCAGCAGCAATTTTAAACGAAGAAGGCAAAATACGCTACCTAAGAGAAGATGTAGGACGTCACAACGCCATGGATAANGCAATTGGGGCTTGTATTAGAGATGGTAGTTCNCCTGGAATAATATGTCTAACTAGTAGAATTGGATGGGAATTAGTCGCAAAAGCAGTTAGATCCAACATTGGAATAATTATTGCTGCTGGAGCAATTAGTAACGCTGCTGAGGAGTTAGCTAGACAATCAAATGTTACATTGGTTGGATTCGCTAACCGTAACAAACCAATGATTATTGGTTCTACCAGCCGTATAGTTGACAAACAGATTTGATTTCGCATGTCTATGGCTAACAGAGATAAGTCTTCTGCGACGACACCAGAAGACAACAATTCTCTTAAGATTTCAAAGCCAAAAAAAGTTGCTGCTGGGATGGCGGCAGCTAACTCATCCCTTGTACATGGAATTAAGAAAATGGGCATTACTAAGACAATTAAGACACTAACCTTAGTGAATCAGCCTGATGGTTTTGATTGCCCTGGATGCGCATGGCCTGATCCTGAGCATTCTTCTACGTTCGAGTTCTGTGAAAATGGTGCTAAAGCTGTTGCTGATGAGGCAACTAGTAAGCGTATAAAGCCTGAATTTTTTAGTAAACACACCATAAAAGAACTGTCACAAAAGTCTGATTATTGGCTAAATAACCAAGGAAGACTAACCTCNCCAATGTATNTTAGCCCGGGAAAGAATAATTACAGAAGTATCTCATGGGAAGATGCGTTTTCAATTATTAATGATAGGATAAAAGCCAGCAATGATCCAAACAGATTGGTATTCTACACATCTGGCAGGACTTCTAATGAAGCGGCTTTTCTTTACCAATTATTCGCAAGAACACTAGGAACTAACAACATGCCAGATTGTTCTAATATGTGCCATGAATCTAGCGGAAGGGGATTAGGTGAATCGATAGGGATAGGAAAAGGAACGGTTACACTCGAAGATTTTAACCATTCCAAGGCGATTTTGGTAATTGGTCAAAATCCTGGAACGAACCACCCTAGGATGTTAACCGCTCTTCGCGATGCAAAAAGAAATGGTTGCAAAATTATTCATGTAAACCCGTTACCAGAAACTGGCTTGGTTCGGTTTAAACACCCTCAAGACTACATGAAATTATCATTTGGAAGCGAACAACTCTCCGACATCCACTTGCAAGTAAAAATTGGTGGGGACGCCGCACTAATGCATGGACTGATGAAAGTACAACTTGAGTTAGAAGCAATCGACAACGATTTTGTTAGTAATTTTACTGAAGGATATGACGCTCTAGTTGAAAATATANANAATACGAGTTGGGCCAAAATCGAGAAAGATTCCGGGCTAACGAGATTTCAAATAGAAAAAGCTGGAAAAATTCTCGCAGAATCAGAAGCGACAATTGCTTGCTGGGCAATGGGTTTAACTCAGCACAAAAATGGAGTAGCGGTAATTCAAGAAGTAACTAATTTGCTTCTAATGGGTGGGCACATTGGCAAAGTTGGTGCTGGAGTTTGCCCGGTTCGAGGACATTCTAACGTTCAAGGTGACAGAACTGTTGGGATATGGGAGCGACCTTCTGAATCATTTTTGCAAAAACTTGACCAAGGTTGTGGAATAGTGAGTCCGAGAGAGCACGGATTTGATGTGGTGGAATCAATAAAAGAAATGCATGACGGTAATGTTGATTTATTCTTTTGCCTTGGTGGCAATTTCATCTCAGCCACTCCGGATACCGAATATACTGCAAAAGCATTGGAAAATGTAGATTTGACAGTACAGGTTTCTACAAAATTAAACCGCTCTCANCTCGTTGTTGGGAGGCACGCTTTGATTTTGCCATGTTTAGGCAGGACTGAATTAGATAATCAAAAATCAGGTCAACAATTTGTTACCGTCGAAAATTCAATGGGTATAGTTCACACATCAATCGGTAAACTTACACCAGCCAGTGAAGATCTTAGAAGCGAGCCCTGGATAGTAGCACAATTGGCTGAAACTGTAATTCCTAATGGAAGAGATTGGATGGCTTTAGTAGAAGATTACGATAACATCAGGGATTTAATGAGCAAATCGTTGCATGGATTTGACGATTACAATANTCGNGTCAGAACACCAACTGGATTTGCGCTTCCTAATCCACCTAGGGATAGTAGGATATTCAAAACAAATAATCAAAAAGCGAATTTCATCACTCACGGTTTACCTGATGTTACGATTCCATCTGGCAAATATGTCATGATGACGATCAGATCACACGACCAATATAACACCACAATATATGGACTATCAGATAGATATCGTGGCATTAAAGGAAATAGAAGGGTGATTTTAATGAATGCAACAGATATGACAGCCCGGGGCTGGAAGTCAAGACAATCTGTTGACGTTATTTCTCACTTTAATGGCAATCAAAGACGAAGTGATAATTGGCAATTAATACCATATGACATTCCTCAAGGGAATATAGCAACATATTTCCCTGAAGCTAACGTTTTAGTTCCGCTGAACTCTACTGCGGTTAAATCTAACACCCCTACATCAAAATGGATAATATGTAGTTTAGTTGAATCGGGTTCGGATTTAATGGAGGAAGAGTAGTTTGAAAGAAGTCGGTTACCTGGAATTATTAAAATCCAACAAAAAATTCCGAACTTTTTGGATTGCAGCAGTAATATCTATGATGGGTGAATGGTTCAATACAATTGCATTATTCACTTTAATTCTGATCTACGCTGGTGAAAATTCGGAAGAGCTTATCGGGATATTACTAACAATACGGATGCTGGGTTTTGCAATTTTACAACCAATTACTGGTCTTCTAGCCGATAGGTGGTCAAGAAANTGGATTATGGTGGCAACAAACTTTCTCCAGGTTTTCTTAGCGTTGTCATTTTTAGCGGTAGATGGAAGCGAGGACATATGGTGGGTAATTGCACTATCCGGGGTCATGATGGTATTACATGGCGCTTACATAACTGCAGAGAGGGCGGCGATACCAAATATTGTCAGTGAACGAGAATTAGCAACCGCTAACGCATTGGATGCAGCAACATGGTCTACAGCACTCGCTTTTGGAGCAGCCTTAGGAGGTTATATTGTATCACAATTCGGAACAGATGTAGCTTTTATTATTGATTCTATCACATTCCTTATTGGTGGTTTAATCCTCTTACCGCTTACTGTTCCTCAAACCGTAAGCGAAGAAATGAAAGGACCGCTTTTCAAAACTGCATTTTCTAACATTAAGGCAGGAACTCTGAGAGTATATAGAGAGGCCAGATTAAGAAGAATAGTATTAGCAAAGACTACTTGGAATTTAGCAGGTGGTGGACTAGCAGGTGTATTTTTGGTGATCGCGGGGNCTAGAATGACGCCTGGTGAATTGGCTGCAGGAATTGGTATTTTCTTTATGGCTAGAGGAATTGGCACTGGTATTGGACCCATACTAGCCCGCAAGTATCTGACAAACAAAAGTCGTTGGCCCGCTTACATAGGACTACTTGTATCAGTATCTGGTTTATTCTATTTGATGGTCGGTTTAACATTGTATTATAATTTGATTNTCACCATTATTCTTGTTGTCATTGCACATGCAGCCTCCGGAGCTAATTGGGTGCTTTCAACAATATTAACTCAACAATGGGTTGAGGATGAGAAACGTGGTCGAGTATTTAGCATCGATATGTTGTTTATGTCTATNTCATTTAGCTTTAGCACATATGTTGCAGGGTGGTTATTGTCTAATACGAATCTTACAATTCAAAATGGGATGGTATCATTTTCAATAGCAATGATAGTGTTTGGCCTGATATTTACTCTATGGAGGCCTGATGCTAATCAACACAATTCTGCGTGAGTGCAAACTGGAGGTATCCAGTATCTTTTGTCGTCTGGATTGAAAACATCAAGTTGTAGAGTGCTTCCTTCACCTTCAACAATTGTAACTACTGTTGACGTAGAAGCAGGGAGGTAATCTTCTCCAGTTGAAAGTAATGAAACTCTTAATGTGCTACCTGCAGNAATCTCAGCATCCAATGGCATGAATTCCATCATTGCAGTAATTGACTCAAATGGAGCAAGCCACGTAGCAGATATATCATCTCCTCCAGAATGGTATCTAAGATCCATAATTGCATGACCAATGTGTATACAACCAAATTCGCTGTTACATTCTTCTAACAAGGCGTACAATTGACCTCCATAGGTTGCAGTAGTAACTTCAACGTGTAGCCTTGGTGTGCCTTGAACATAGATATCATCTGCTAATGGCGCTGATTCAAAAATCGGACCAGTAGANGCATCAGGGAGNACGTTTAAGCCACCTGTTCTTTGTAAATCATCGCCTAAGGTAAATATCATCTCTTCGACATCATCAGCAGGATACCTATCTTCTATTCTCCATGAACCTTGATTTGATTGAATTTCTATGTGCAGTAGCGGTTTTTTGCCCTCATCCTTTAGATAATAATCGAACCATTCCAGGAGATCTTGCATCCAATCAAATCTAATCATTTCAGGATATGCTTCACCACCTCTTCCACCTATNTCGGAGCGTTCACTCAACTGAGCAGGTCGGTCTGGATAATCGTGATCCCATTGGCCAAATAGCCCCTTTGATTCAATACCCCGGTCTATCAGTTTGTTTATCGTAGGAACTGCCATGTGAGGGTCGACATTCCAATCATGCATTCCTTGAATCAGATACACNGAGCCTTGGTAATTGTCTAAAACTCGGTCAAGGAAATATCTCTCTGACCAGTAATCTCCCGCTGCTTCGCCTCCCCAAACCCAAGCGCCAACGCCAGTGCCTGGACCAATGATGTAATCAGGGCATAAATTTTGGTAGTCTTCTTCATCACCATCGACACCATATGAGCCATAAACACCGTTGTGCATGATTGGAGCCCGTGCTTCAGATGAACCATTTCTCCACATCAGTTCCTTTACTCCAATCAATCCTGAAATTGGCACGATCGTTTTCAAATGCTCATTTCCGAACATAGCCGCTTGCCAAGGTGTTGACCCATCATACGACTTACCAATCATTGCAACGTTACCATTAGACCATTCTTGGCTTCCTAACCAAGATACAGCNGCATCGTTGCCNAGTTGTTCTGCAGTACCCATCAGATCCATACAATGGTTTGAACGCCCTGTACCAGTAACAGATACCTGAGCAAAAGCATAACCATGCGGTAGAATTTGATCGATTATCATTTGACCTAACCAAGAACCAGGGACTTCGATTGTTGGAGTTTGCACACTTGGCTCCTGGAAATACGGTCCAAATTCAGCTATCACAGGGACTTTTACTCCATCGGGCACATCTGGCAACCAATATGCAACTGATATTTTTGCGTCATTAGTAACGCCTGCGCCGCCTTCTGTGACTGGTAAATCGTATTCAACAAATACATGTGTTGAACCCCATTCATTGGATGTTTCTTTTAGTTTATATTCGCCAAATTCTAAAACTTCACCAAATTCACCGTCTGTAACGTAATTCTGACTACCTCTTTCCCAAACTGGCACCCTTACCCCAACATTTGCCTCTTGCTCTGTCATCTTTTTATCAACTACATCTCCAAAGACGACTGCAACTAGAAGGAAAACTATCGTAACAGCAAAAGTAGCGGCAGCAACGCCGTTGAGTATGTTGCTATCGCGATTAGGATTGGCCAATTCTGCATGGTAAACCTCTTCCTCCATGGTTGTGCCAATAATTTATTTCAAATAGAATTGACGATTATTTACAAGATACAATAAACTCGTTTGAATTGGGGGAAGCATGGCCTCCGATGTCGATTTAATGCGGAGACATATAACCGAAGGTATCCCAGAGATTTTACCTGAACATCCTGGGCTGTCCAAAGCAGTCGATAATGCACCAAATCGTCGACAGGTGCTTTCTAAACAAGAAAAAAAATTAGCCTTAAAGAATGCATTGCGATATTTCAAAAAAGAACACCACAAAATATTAGCAAAGGAATTTGCCGAGGAATTAGAAACCTATGGTAGAATCTGGATGATGAGATTTCGTCCGATTGAATATCCAATAAAAGCATACTCAATTGAAGATTATCCAACTAAGTCCAAACAAGCCGCAGCAATTATGTTAATGATTCACAATAATCTTGATGTAGAAATCGCTCAATTCCCTCACCAACTGGTTACTTATGGTGGAAANGGTTCTGTATTCCAAAATTGGGCTCAATATCGTCTTGCGATGAAATATCTTTGTGAAATTGAAGATGACCAAACATTAGTTATGTACAGTGGACACCCTATGGGAATTTTTCCTTCAAACAATAATGCTCCTAGGGCTATTGTTACTAATGGGATGGTTATTCCGAATTATTCTACACAGGATGATTATGACCGCATGAATGCATTAGGTGTAAGTCAATTTGGACAGATGACTGCTGGATCATATATGTATATTGGGCCGCAAGGAATTGTACATGGCACTACATTGACTATACTAAACGCTGCGCGAATGCACCTAGGTGCAGGGGATAATTTGAACGGAATTACATTCGTTACCTCCGGATTGGGGGGTATGAGCGGTGCNCAAGCAAAAGCCGCCGTTATTGCAGGTGCATCATGCATTGTAAGTGAGATCAACCCCCATGCGGCATCGAAACGGCATTCACAAGGATGGCTGAGCGTTATTGCTGAATCAACTGACCATGCAATTGACCTAATGGTAGAAAATCAAAAAGAAGGTAATGCGATATCTATAGGGCATGTAGGTAATGTAGTTGAATTATTAGAAAGACTGGTTGAAAGAGGAGTTTCTGTCGATTTGCTTTCCGACCAAACCAGTTTACATAATCCATGGCAAGGAGGATATTATCCTGTAAGTATGGATTTTGAATCAGGGAAAGAAATGCTAGCTACCAATCCTGAAAAATTNAAAGCNGAAGTTAAAAATACACTGATTCGTCATGCAAATGCTGTTAATTCTCTAGTTGCTAAGGGCACGTATTTCTGGGACTATGGTAATGCATTTCTTCTAGAAGCTTCGAGAGCAGGAGCAGATGTCATGAGAGAAGACAATTTAGGTTTCAAATATCCAAGTTATGTTGAAGATATAATGGGTCCAATGTGTTTTGATTATGGGTTTGGNCCATTTAGGTGGGTATGTGCATCTGGAAAAGAAGAGGATTTGATTAAAACAGATAATATCGCAGCGAGCGTATTGGAAAGGTTAGCAAGTGATGCACCTCAATCGATTCAACAACAAATGAAAGACAACATACGGTGGATTAAAGATGCCTACCAGAATGAACTTGTTGTTGGAAGTCAAGCCCGTATTTTATACGCAGATGCACAAGGAAGAGTTGAGATAGCTAAGGCTTTCAATGATGCCATTGCAACTGGAGAACTATCTGGCCCAGTAATCCTAGGGCGTGATCATCATGACGTTTCTGGGACTGACTCTCCATACAGGGAAACAGCGAATATTCGAGATGGTTCGATGTTCACTGCGGACATGGCTGTCCACAACTTTGTAGGAGATTCATTCAGAGGAGCCACTTGGGTAAGTTTACACAATGGAGGTGGAGTTGGATGGGGCGAAGTNATCAATGGAGGTTTNGGNATGTTAATNGATGGNTCNCCACAAAGNGAATCNAATCTANTATCTATGNTNGATTGGGANGTTAACAACGGCATATCAAGAAGAGCNTGGGCTAGAAATNAAGGCGCNATATCAGCAATCAAAAGGGCAATGNAATTAAACCCNAAACTCNACGTNACNATACCNGAAATCGCTGAAGATAGTTTACTGGATANCATTTATGAGGGNATTTAAATGACTAANATTTACTTAGATGGTGAAACATTATCCACAAATGAAATCTCACTAGTAGCATCTGGCGCACTGGTTGAAATTGCATCTAANTCNATTATNAAAATTAATTCTGCGAGAGATGTAATCGATAGAATTCTTGAATCTGGNCAAACGGTATATGGAATAAATACTGGGTTCGGTTCATTAGTATCTGAATCAATTTCTGANTCAGATTTGTCTCAACTCCANCTAAATCTCATCAGATCTCATGCATGCGCTGTAGGTCAAAAAATGTCGAAACTAGAAACTAGAGCCATGATGTGTGTTAGAGCTAATTCTTTGATTAAGGGTAATTCTGGAATTCAGTTAAAGGTCATAAAACAAATAATTGATTATCTAAATCACGATATTATACCCGTCGTTCCGCGAATTGGTTCTTTAGGTGCTTCTGGGGATTTAGCGCCGTTATCTCACATGGCNCTTTCTTTGATTGGAGAAGGGGATGTTTGGACTGAAANTGGAGATATGCCTACACATACTATTCTAAAGGAAANGGGTTTGATTCCTGTCNAANTAGGTGCAAAAGACGGATTATCTTTAATCAATGGAACAAGCCAAATGTGTGCTTTTATCGCTGAATCCCAAATTGCTTTATCGAGTATTTTACCTATGGCAGATTTAATATCATGTGTTACTATTGATGCCAGAGAATGTTCAATAAAGCCTATGGACAAAAGAGTTCACGATGTAAGGCCACACTCTGGCCAAAAATTAGTAGCAAAACGAATCACAGAGTTGCTGAAAGGTTCTGAAATATTGCAATCCCATACAAATTGCTCCAAGGTTCAGGATGCATATTCATTCCGATGTATACCGCAGGTTCACGGTGCTGTTTATGAAAAATACAAAATTCTGGAAGATACAATTCGAATAGAAATCAATAGTGCTACCGATAATCCACTAGTATTTCCAGATTCNTCACTTTCTTTGAAGGAACAAGTTGTCAGCCAAGGTAACTTCCATGGAGAAATACTCGGATTAACATCAGACAATATGTCNCANTCNNTGTTCGAGTTAGGCTGTATTAGTGAACGCAGAATTGACCAAGTTGTCGATCCTGTTAGAAGCGGTCTTCCGGCATATTTGGCAACAAATTCCGGATTGGANTCTGGAATGATGATAGTCCACTATACNGCAGCGGCTCTNTTAGCAGAGATGCATGGTCATGCGATGCCAAAGTCTGCCTTCTCAACTACCACATCTGGTGGCCAAGAAGACTATGTTTCAATGGGTTCTACTGCAGCGTGGAATCTTCTTGAAACAACTAAAAAATTATCCAAATTATTAGCCTGTGAACTAATTATATCACTCGAGGCGCTAGAACATAANAATTTGAAATCTTCAAAATATGTTGAATCATTAAAGAAATTGGTAAGAAAGGTATGTCCCAGATTGTCTGGAGATAGGAGTCTTTCCAAAGAAATTGAAATCGTAGCAAAGGAAATATTTGACGGTCGCTGGTTAGCAAGAATTAATGCNGAATGCGGCGATATAATCAGATGATTTCGTCTATTCGTTTTTCTACTTCGTCGAAACCAGTAAGCTGACGAATTCTAAATCTTAACTTTATAACATCAGATTTCCATCCTTGTTCTTCCAGCAAATCTAACCTATTGTCTAGTTCAATAGCTCTTCTGACTTTTTGCTCTACATTTTTGTAGATATCATAAGATTTGTCTTCATCAGAAGAAAATAATGCAGTATCTAACTCTGATACATCCAATCCCATTCTACGCCATTGTAGAGTTCTTTTCCTCAATGTCTCATGAGAAAANCCTTCTCTCAANATCGGCGTAAGGTATGCTAATGAAGAGGATTTTTGCTCGATAACATTACTATTACTGGGCTTTATTTCGTCTATTACAGGTNGCTCTTTTTCAATCACTGCTTCATCGGATTCAATTAGATTNGGAATAGACCATTCTGTTGTNGCAAGTCTCCANCGGTTTAGGTTTGTATCGTCTAGGACATCATTAGCAAGNGACGCTATNATCGATGTTTGATTTCCATAAACCAAATCATGCAAATCCATAACCATAGAGTGGATATTATCAAAACCGTGCAGTGANATTAGCCATTCAATACCTTCAATTATTAGTAAATCTACATTATTGTTTATTATTTTTTTACACGAAGAAAATACTTCATCTACTTCGGGGTAGATTGTTGCCTCAGCCTGCTGTTTCGTCAACCAATATGATTCAACTCTTTCGAGATCAAAGTGTTCTATCATTCTTCTATGTGGGAGCCTAGAAATGAATGAAATTTTGAAAACATCCCGTGAAGAAATCGTATCTATGTATGCCAATAATTCCTTTTGAGAAACTAAATTTAGCGCATAAATTTTCCCAGGTTCTATTTTATCCATGGAAACTCACCAATTACCCCGTATATGTGCATCCATGAACTCCTAGTCCATGAACAATTATATCCATTGAGAGATTCGAACCACTAGTGACAGGCATGACAAATGAAACCACGGAAGATAATCCAATGGCCGAATGTGGGGCTTGTGGGTCGATTATACCGCTTAACAGTGAATCATGTCCAGATTGTGGTGCAGTATTTGGACAAGTCTCTGAAGTTTCTCTTGGAGAATGTGGCGCATGCGGTACAATTCAACCAGCAGATAATCTGAAATGCGTAAACTGTGGTGTTTCATTCGTAGAAGAGACTGAAGCNGTATCAACAGTTCAAGAAACAGTTGCTGAAGAACCAGCAATAGTTGCAAATGAAGTAATAGAAACAGTTGATGTAGAAGAGAGTCCAGAAACCGACGAAACGACAAGCGTCACAACTACTATAGTAGAGCAAGAAATTACATCACAAGAAGTTGTAGAAACATCTTCCACAACAGANACNAGNGCACCNGANATANCAGAAGANNCAGTTNAAGAATCNATTACTGTTGAAGAAGAAGCAGATTTAGAATCGACNGACAGTTCAGAAGTTAGTGAGNAATCNGNTANCGATGAAGAAGAAACTGTTGTAGAAGAGCAACANGTAGATGAAATCGAAGAACAGGTGCCAGAACAGACAGAAACTGTTGATGAATTAGATGATGATGATGATGATGATGATGATGCAGTTGACACAANAGAAANACCAGNGNATGATGAACAAGAAATTGATAACGAANAACCTGAGAGTGAAGTAAACATAGTTGATGATTTACTAGATGAACTAGATGATGACTCGTCGGAAGAAGAATCGAATGAAGAGGAAGTTGACGAAGTAGAAGATGAAGAAAAGGATGAAGAATCCGAAGTAACTGTCCATCAAACTATTACAGACCAGGAAGTCATTACTGCCTTTGAAAACCTGGCATTAGCAATAGCTTCAACAGGGCTAACCGCTGCAGAGGCTTTCGGAAAAATCGACAAGAATGAAGACGGACTTATCGACGGTCCTGAACTGCAAAAAGGAATTGAAGAAATCGGTGGCGAAAAGTTACTACCAAGTCATGTAAAACTCATTATGAAGTATCTTGACAAGGATGATGACAATAGAATTGATCCTGAAGAATTACTAGGTGCACTAGACGGATTAGGATTTGGAATTAAACCTGGAAAGATTCCTAAAGTGAAGAAAAAGAAAGAATTCCCTTCTGCTGCTCAAAAGATAATAATGAGCAAGACCGCTAATGACGTCTATTACCCAGTTCTTTACTTCTTATTCGTGACTTTCATTGGACTTTGGGTCGTTAATGGAATGGGACTTTTGGTTGATGGAACTGGTGGCACAATCGAATACCAAGGACATGAAGAATCATGGGGCACTTCTGAGGAAGGAAGTTGGGACATTTGTGATGCAGAAGTAGACACTATGCCTGACCCGTGTATGGGAACTGTAAGAATAGGTGAAACCTATCCCTGNGACCCAAATTTAGACCCGAATAAATGTGAAAATTCATTGACTATATTTAGCGGAGAAAATGGTGCTTCAAGTATGCCGGCTGATTTCTATGCNGATGGAATTTTCATGATNATATTAGGCATATTAGGAATAGTAGGAACTGCATATTTACATCTGGTATATGCTAAATCATTAAGAGAAAGAGCAAAAGAACTGAAAGGTGAATCAACAACAGATTCAGAGGAATCAGAAGATGATGGAACTGAAGAGGAATCGGATGATGGTGCTTTAGAGGCGCCAAAGAACCTGGTTATTGAAGACAGTGAAGAAGATGAAACTGACAAAGATTCTGAGGANGAAGAGGATGATGAGGAAGAAGTCGAAGAACAGNATGAGGAAGACTCAGTAGATGATGATGACATAGACATCGGTTCGTGGGTCGGCCTTGATATCGATGGGGACGAATTCTTTGGTGAAATTATTGAATTCGATGACGATGAAGGCACGGTTACAATCGAAACAGAAGATGGAGAAGAGATCATCGGTTACCAAGATGAAATGTTCCTAGATGATGAATAACTGTGATTTTAATGACAGACGAACTTGATATCCTCATAGGGAAGGAATATTGTCCAGTTTGTGCTAGCATATATCAGAAAAATACTCAAAGATGCCCAGAATGTGGCACCTTTCATTCAGGAGTTCATCTTGAAGATAGAGAACCACCAACTCCTGAAGAACGAGTAGCTGCTAGGGAAGTTGAGCCTACCGACTATTCGATTAATCCGAACGCCGCAATCACTGATGAAGAATTTGACAGTGACGATTCGAGTGTAAAAAATTGGACAGGCGGTTCAACTGATTTTTCATTCGTTGATGAAGAACCAATTGCAAAAGAAAATCAAAAATCAACTAACGCTGAAATTATTCCTGATGAAATTATTCATGAAGATTGATTTAATATTTAATCCCTACTGGAAAGAGAATAATGTTAATTCATAAATGGTGGGCTCGGCCAGAATTGAACTGGCGATCTTTGCCATGTCAAGGCAACGTCATAACCCCTAGACCACGAGCCCTAGGCAATCTTTCCAATAATTGGACATATATATCCGAATCGGTTTGACCTCAGGATACTATTTTTGAAATCTTACCAGTGCAATCCTTCTGGGAACAGAATCCTGCACATCGAGTTCTTCCGTTACTCATCTTGATTAATTTTCCATCTTTAATTGGTCCATAGGTTTTGCATTTCAAACAAAATCCACTCACATCAGTCATTGGAATCAAATCTTCCTAACTTATCATANTAATGAAACCATTGATATATTTAGGAAATCAAAAAATCAAGAATTTACCCCTTCCACCCCCTACTTGAAGGTACAAATTTGGTATTTTTTGATATTTNTAGCTAGAAACGCAATACTGCGGACTTGTAATATGCGNCTGCATCAAATCATTGTCGCATAANGTACNTTATGCGACAGTAAGTGGCACTCCTAATCGAGAAATTTACGATCTACGGCAAACATTCCTACTAATGGCGGTCCAGAAAGCAAAGATTCGATTCCGCCGTCCCTGCTATCCAACTCAGAAATTATTCGTTCTGAACATTTTCTCCAAGATTCTTCATCCTCATATACAGATTGAACAAGAAACATCGCATTACCATCGATACTTCTTGAAACCCATGCTTTCAAGCAACCATCTGTTCTTCTACGCATTTCTTGACGAGCTTCTAACATCCTCTCCAATCTTGCATCCACTCCTTTACGAGAAGAACAAACTACAGTCTCAAGCCATAATGTCTTTTTTGATTTCATAACAAACACCTTTTGATTAATGATTAGTGATAAATCATATTTCCATTAACCATTGTGGCAGTAAATGGAGAAATTCCAGGTTGTAAACACCAAGCCTCCCAATTTTCAGAATTCACTATGTTCAAATTGGCAATCGAACCTTCTGCGATCGAACCATGATTTAATCCACTAGGGTGTGGAGACGTATATGCTGAATTNACAGTACATGCTGCTAGAGCAGTAATTGGCGAGATGTCATTNCGTTGTACTAGAATGGATGATACAAAAGGCAAACTCAATGTTCTACAGTTCGGATTAAAATCCGTAGAAATTGTCCATCTCCAATTATTTTCTAAACATTNCTTAAATGGTGGATATTCTGCACCCATTGAATATGGAGTTGCTGGTAAAAATCCAGTATTGACATTGTTGTTAGACATATTTGCACGACTTTCCTCATTTGTATAATGCGCATGATCTGCTGTCGTGACTCGCAAGTCAGATGCCAAATCACCCCCTCCGCCATCTGTAAATTCGTCGATATGTATTCGTAAATCCAGTCCTAAATTCCTGCTTGCCGTCAATATATCTTCAGANTGTTCNATNGTAAACCAACCNGGTTCGCANAATACATCTGCACTNCGNGCTACACCTTGAGATATAACAGCCGGTAACTGTTCAGAAATTATTTCCTCTGTATATTCTTTGTAACTCATATTGCTCGGAGAAGAGTGGGCTCCTAACCATGTTAGGTCGAGTGTCGGCATATTGTCAAGCATGTTAATTGAGTCTGCGATTTTTAGCAATCGTAGTTCGGATTCTGTCGACAATCCATAACCAGATTTGGTCTCCATGTGAGTAGTTCCATTTCTAAGTGCCTGTTTCATCCTCGACAAACCAAGTTCNGCTAATCGTTCATCNGNTGCNTGNTTGGTAGCATTTACCGTATGAGAAATACCGCCTCCCATATCTTGAATTTGTCGATATGTTTTTCCTTTTTGCTTCCAAACAACTTCCTTACTTCGATCTCCAGCCCATAGAAGATGTGTGTGACTATCAACTAAACCCGGAATTACTGCTTTTCCTTGTAAATCTATAATTTCNGCATTGGAATATTCCTGTAGTAATTCATCAGAACTAGCTACGCGTTTTATTATTCCATTTACAATATAGATTCCATAACCTGGTTCATAGACATAATCTGAATCTAAGATTGCACCAACTAAAGGTTTGGAATTTGACATGTGAGCCATTGTTCCTGCATTAACTAACAATGTCTCCATAAGCACCCCTAAGTGAAACCGTTAGATAGTATATCCTACTCGATTATAATATGAGAAATGGATATACTTTAGGGATTGAGTCCACTGCTCACACTTTTTCATTTGGGTTAGTTGACCCTGACGGAAAACCTATTCCTTCTGTCTCAGATACAATCCGACCTACTGAAGGAGGNATACACCCTAGAGAAGCCGCAGACCATCATGTTGACATATCCACAGAATTGTTTTCAAAATTATTAGCAGATAACAATCTAACAAGTGGAGACATATCTGGAGTCGCGTATTCACAAGGCCCAGGCATGGGTGCATGTTTGCGAATAGGAGCTGCTGCTGCTAGGACAATATCCTCAAAACTCGATGTTCCATTAATTGGAGTAAACCACTGCGTTGCTCATATTGAAATTGGTAGAGAACAATGCGGTTGTGATGACCCGATTCTTCTCTATGTAAGTGGTGGAAATACACAAGTAATTGCAAGATTAGATGGAAGGTACAGAGTTCTNGGAGAAACTTTGGATATCGGTATCGGAAATATGCTTGATAAATTTGCTAGGAGTCATGGAATTCCATTCCCAGGTGGCCCACAAATCGAGAAATCAGCACTAAAGTGGTTAGAACAAAATCCTAACCCTTCTTTAGCGGGTTTGGAGCTGCCATACGCTGTACATGGTATGGATTTGACATTCTCAGGAATCTTAACTGCTGCCAACAAGTTAGTTGCTAAAGGCAAGCCATTTGAGGCTGTGTGTTGGAGTTTACAAGAACATGCTTTTGCAGCCTGTATTGAAGTTGCTGAAAGGGCGTTAGCGCACACAGGTAAAAAGGAAATTCTTTTGGGAGGAGGAGTTGCTTGTAACCAAAGATTGAGGACAATGTCTGAAATAATGTCAAGCGAAAGAAATGCAAGCAGCCATTGCCCTCCGAAAATGTATTGCATAGACAATGGGACTATGATTGCTCGATTAGGTTGGNTAGAATTAAACTCAGGAAGAATTACNTCTGCAGGTAAGTCCGGTGTNGATCAGGAAATGCGTACNGACCACACNCCCATTATCTGGGCGTAATNATGCCAAGGGTTATGAGAGGCCGTACAACCGGAATAAACATGCAAGGTAGGCGTCGAAGGGATGAACCATTCAATCCGTTCGCGCCTAACGCAAGCCAAAAAGCCAAAGAAAGAAGAGAAAAATCTCAAAAGAACAAACCTAAACCTGTTCAGCAAACTAGGCCACCGCAACAAGATCTCGAAGCGAAGAGAAGAGCCGCTCTCCAAGAATTAAATGCTAGAAGAGAGGCTGAGGCTGCGAAATTGGCCAGCATTGAAAAACCAACTCCAAAGGCAACATCTGTTCCAGAGGAACCTAAACCTGTTCAAAGAGTTCAGAAGGAATCTGAACAGCCGAAATCCGAAACAAGGGCAGAACGCCTAGCAAAACTAAAAGAAAAATCAGCAGCGACCGCGCAGTTTGCCAAAGATGCAAAAAGTGCAAAGGAAGAAGTGATCGCAGAGACTGAAATCAAATCATCGCAGATTGTAGTCGAAGTTGATTTACCANCACAGCCCGAAGCCATTGAAGCAACAGCAGAAATTGCTCAACATCCCAAAAAGGCTGTAGAACAAAAGCAAAGTTCAAACGTTTTCAAAACCATCAAAACCGAATTTAAATCCAAAGATAGGAAGGGTAAGAAGAGAAGATCTGCAGACAAAAAAGGNGGTGGGCGACAACCACAATCCAAAAAATTGGATAGGCGTAAGATGTTAGAATACAAGTATGCAGCTAAAGATTTACTCGATAATGAATTGATAAAAGAAGAACACCGTTCAAATATTTTAGGCCAGATATGGGCAAAAGGCGAGCGTATAAGTGTAGAAGCCGCTGTCGAATTCATAACTCAAAAAGAAAATGAATTGATTATCCCATCTGACGTCGCNTTAGAATTAAAAACACTAGTTAAAAGATACACAACTAAGAGGTGAAAATATGGGAGAAGTAGAAAACAACAAGGTAGTCTCAGTACACTATAAAGGAACGCTGCCAGATACAGGCGAGGTTTTTGATAGTTCAGAAGGAAGAGACCCATTGCTATTTTTGGTTGGANACAAAAACATGATACCTGGTTTTGAGCGTGAGTTATTAGGTTCAAATGTTGGAGATAAAGTAGAATTTACATTGTCTGCTGAAGATGCTTATGGAGAAAGAGACCCCGATGCAGTACAAGAAATTNCAAAAGATATGTTCGGAGATATTGCGCCTGAAGTAGGGATGACACTCATGAGTGATGTAGGGCCGTTTCAAGTTACTGAAGTAGGAGAAAGCACGGTAATTGTTGACTTTAATCATATGTTAGCAGGTAAATCTCTGAAATTCAATGTAGAAGTTTTGGAAGTTCGAGATGCAACTGAAGAAGAGATTTCACATGGCCATGCTCATGGCGTTGGTGGAGTTCAGCACTGAGGTGTTTTCTTGAATGGCCAGAGGAAGGATGTCTGGCAGACCCTTGGCGGGTTGAATATCTCTCGCATTTATGGTCCAGACGAGTCAGGTTTAGCACCATATACTCGTGGAATTCACTCTACAATGTACAGATCTCGATTATGGACGATGCGCCAGTATGCTGGATTTGGAAGCGCAGAAGAGACNAATGAAAGATTTAGATTNTTACTAGAACGTGGTCAAAAAGGATTGTCCGTTGCTTTTGATTTGCCAACACAACTAGGTTTAGATGCTGACGATGAACTTAGTGTGGGCGAAGTTGGTAAAGTGGGTGTTTCAATATCTTGTTTGGATGATATGCGTATATTGCTAAAAGACATACCATTGGATAAAGTCTCAACATCGATGACAATTAATGCACCAGCAATGGTTTTACTAGCAATGTATGTACTTGTAGCTGAAGAAAACGGTGTCGATTCAAACAAAATTAGAGGAACTATTCAAAATGATATATTGAAGGAATATATTGCCAGAGGCACATACATATTCCCACCCGAAGAATCTATGCGTTTGATTACAGATATTTTCGAATATTGCAATAGAGAAATTCCACAATGGAATACCATTTCCATATCTGGCTATCACATTCGGGAAGCAGGATCTACAGCGGTTCAGGAAATCGCATTCACTATTGCAAATGCATTGGAATATGTTCAAGCAGCTGTTGATTCTGGGCTTGATATTGATGAATTTGCCCCAAGGCTATCATTTTTCTTTAATTGTCACAATGATTTCTTTGAAGAAGTTAGCAAATTTAGAGCCGCAAGGAAATTGTGGTGTGACCTAATTACTGACAGATATTCTCCAAAAAATGAAAAGAGTANGAAATTAAGATTTCACACTCAAGTTGCAGGAGTTTCTCTAACTGCACAACAGCCGTTAAACAATATATCCAGGGTAACTATCCAGGCGCTTGCAGCAGTGTGTGGTGGAACTCAAAGTTTACACACTAATTCATTTGATGAAGCCCTTGGCCTCCCTACCGAAGAAAGTGCAACAGTCGCATTGAGAACACAACAAATTATTGCAGAGGAAAGTGGAGTTGGTGATGTAGTTGATCCATTGGGTGGCTCGTATTTAGTTGAAGAACTAACAAATCAAATCTATGAAAATGCTCTTTCCAAAATTCATGAAATCGAATCTCTTGGTGGAGCCTTAAAGGCTATTGAAGCAGGTTATCAACAAAGAGAAATTCACGAAACTGCTTGGACACACATGGGTCAAGTTGAAAGTGGTGAACGCAAGATTGTAGGNGTTAATTATGCTATACTCGATGATGAAAAAATGCCCCCTATCTTGAAACCAGATCCAAGCATAGGAGTAAATCAATGCGCTAAGCTAGCAAAAATCCGTGAAAGTCGAGATGAAGATTTGACTACTGAAAAATTGAATAAAATAAGAACTGCATGTTCTAATGGAAATAATTTATTCCCATTGGTTCTCGACGCTTTGAGGGCGAATTGTACTCTTGGAGAAATTATAGGTGTCATGAAAGATGTCTTCGGAACATGGATGGCTCCAAGTGGATTCTAGGTGATTGAAATGAAGATTTATCTTGATCATATCGGTATTGCTTGCGAAAATCTTGAAAATTCATCGGGTTTTTGGAAGTTGTTAGGTTTGATACAAGGTGAAGATGAATTAGTAGAAGACCAAGGTGTAACAACTAGGTTTTTTTCTACATCAGATAATGANCCAAAAGTACCGAAAATTGAGTTATTAGAACCTACATCTGAAGATACACCAATAGGTAAATTCATCTCAAAAAGAGGACCTGGTGTGCAACAAGTATGTTTCAGAGTAGAAGATATAGTCGAGTGTATTCAAATACTCATTGATAATGGCATCGAGATGATTGATGAAATNCCAAGAAAGGGCGCACACGGTGCTAGAATTGCATTTGTTCATCCGAGAAGTACTGGCGGAGTTTTGGTAGAGTTATCTCAATATTAAGTCGACAAAATGTGGGGGCATACATTGTGGATAAACCAGAGCCATTGCTAACAATATCTGCTGTTAGTAAGAAATTTGGTGAAATTGAAGCATTATCAAATGTCGACGTTATCATTAACAGTGGACAAGTAATAGGATTAGTTGGAGGAAACGGAGCAGGGAAAACCACTCTGTTGCGTTTGATTTCAGGTGTTTTGGAACCTACAACTGGAAGTTTAATGTTCAAGGACACAAAAGTTTCAAACTCGAGGGAGAGAATAGGGGTTGTACCAGAATCTACTGGATTATATGCAAGACTGACCGCATGGGAAAACATAAGATTCCACTCGAGGATATATGGAATCGATGATAATGTTTCTTGGGCAAGAACTTATCACTTTGCTAAAAGGTTAGACATAAAGGATGAATTATCACGTCATACAAAAGGATTCAGCAGAGGGATGCGTCAGAAAATTGCTTTGCTTAGAGCGTTAGCACATGGNCCAGATATTTTGCTTTTAGATGAACCAACAGCAGGACTAGATGTTACTAGTGCAAGGACTGTAAGACATCTTGTGGGACAATTGAGGGATGAAGGAGGCACTGTCATNTACAGCACTCATCATTTAGCAGAGGCTGAACAAGTATGTGATCGTATAATTATAGTTCATAACGGAACAATAAGAGCAGACGGTCATCCTGAAGAATTGATTAAATCAACAATGACTACAAATCTTGAGGAAGCATATGTCGAGTTAACTAAAGATAAAGCTAGACCAAGGTCAGACGTCAAAGAAAAGGAAGGTAGAATTTCTAAATGGTGGAGTAAATTCTTGACAGGTACTACACCAAAGGAGGTTGGCGAGGATGAATAATGGTAGAAATATTGTTTTACAAATCGCAAAAAAAGAAGTTCTTGAGTTTGTAAGAGATTGGAGAACCATCTTGGCAATAATTATTATTCCTCTTCTATTGTTTCCCGTACTATTCATAGCATTCCCTCTATTGCTTCAATCAGAAGCAGATGAATTAGATTCATTAACTGTCAATGTATCCTGGCAAGGCGATTATAATTCAGATTTGAATGATATTCTAAACCAATCTGATATTCGATTTATATTCGAAGATATACCTTCTGGAATTGACAACCTTTCAACTCCATCTACAGATTTGGAAAGAGTAAGAAATCAAGAGGTAGACGCAATCTTACGGCTTACCAATGATTCAAACCAGTGGGAGTTTGCAGTATTGTATCTTTCGACTAGTGAGTCTTCTAATGAAGCACGAAATAGGATTTTGGACTCAATTAATGTATGGGAAAGCCAGGTTGTAAATGGCACTCTAGTCAAGGCAGGTCTAGATCCAAATGAGACATTAGACCCAATTAAATGGGACGGAGATTGGGAATATGCCGATACNGCCACTAAAGGAGAACAAGCAGGTCTGGCATTATCGTTATTNATTCCTCTAGTAATCGCAATATGGACTGCTTCATCTGCAATACAGCCGTCAATTGATATGACTGCTGGTGAGAGAGAAAGGGGGACTCTAGAAGCCTTGCTATCCCTGCCTGCATCAAGATTGCAATTGTTAGCAGGCAAGTGGACTGCTGTTGCATTCATCACCAGCATAGGAGTTGGTCTACAAATAGCAGGATTATTATTCGCGATTACCTATCTTGCATCGAATTCAATAATAGGTGTACCTGAAATATCTGCACTGGCAATCATGTTAATGTTTACCGCAGTACTAATATTCGCTATTATGATTGTAGCTTTCGAATTGGCTTTAGCGATGAAGGCTCAAAGCGTGAAAGAAGCAGGAACTCTCCTTGGGCCAGTGGTGATCATGATAATTTTCCCTGCTCTGTTTACTCAAGTCATAAACTTGGATGGAATTGAAAGTTTCTGGTTTGCGATTCCATTAGTAAATATCCTTCTGGCTATGCGTGAATTGCTTCTTGATAGAGTAATATTTGAGCATGTCATAATATGGCTGATTTCTAGCATAATATATGCAACATTAGCAGCATTATATGCTGCGAGACAATTCAAACGCGAAGACTTAGTCGCTTCAATATCTTAGGATATTCATGAGGTATTCCTATAATATTATTCTAGGAATATTGATATAATGAGTTTTCTTGGATTCTAATGTGCCAAAGATAAGTTTAGACGTCCCATCTCAATTATTGGATGACATCAAAAAACATGTTGGAGATGATGGTAAATTCATCTCTGTTGCGGACGCGATAAGAACTGCTTGCAGAAAAATGTTAGACCAGTTAGANGAAATCGATGCGCGACATGGCAGATTGGAGGTAAAANAATGACCACTAGAGAACAAGCTATGGATGCTGTCAAAGTTATTTTAGAATATATTGAAGGAGATGCTTCAAGAGAGGGTCTTTTACGAACACCTGAAAGAGTCATAGATTCATTTGAAGAAATATATGAAGGTTACAAATTGGACCCAACAGAAGTGCTGTCATCAACATTTAATGGTGAAGGATACGATGGAATCATATTACTTCGAGATATTGAAATGCATTCAACATGCGAACACCACCTCCAGCCTTTCAAAGGTAGAGCTCATGTTGCTTACATCCCAACAGATAGGATTGTTGGAATAAGTAAACTTGCTCGAATTGTCGATCTACATTCTAGGCGATTACAAAATCAAGAGAGGATAACCNAAGGAGTTGCGGACGATATTGAAAGTAATCTAAGCCCATTGGGCTGTGCGGTGATAGTTGAAGCCGCACATGGCTGCATGCAATGTAGGGGCGTAAGAAAACAAAACTCTGTCATGACAACTAGTGCAATGCGTGGAGTGTTTTTTGACAAGAAAGAAGCAAGAACAGAATTGATGCAATTAATTCAAAGTAAATCACTTTGAGGTGTTATCATGATTACATATCCAATTGTGGAAATATTCCATTCTGTTCAGGGTGAAGGTTTTCATAATGGAGTTCCACATATATTCGTAAGATTTGGAAATTGCAATTTGAGATGCGAATGGTGCGATACTGACTTTTTGACATTCAAAGAAATGTCACTTGATACAGTAATTGAAGAGATTTCAAAATTTGACTGTGAAAGGGTTATTTTCACAGGTGGAGAGCCATGCTTACAAGATTTGGAAACCATTGGCCGTAGGTTAAAAGAAAATGGCAAACACCTGTCAATTGAAACAAACGGAACTATCATAGTACCTGAAATAATTGATTGGATATGTGTTTCACCTAAAGATCAATTATACCCAAATGTGAAGATTAGTCAGAGAAAAGGCGATGAATTAAAGGTTGTATATTGTGGTCAAGATTTGAGTATGTACGACGATTTAAGAAATAATTTCACTCATAACTTCATACAACCCTGTTATTTAGATAACTTATCGGTTGAAGATAATGGAAAACTATTCGCTTCCGTAGAATCTATTGTCAAANAAAACCCTGGCTGGAGGCTTTCACTTCAAACTCACAAATGGATGGGTGTTGATTGATGCGTGCTGTAATGTCTTTAAGCGGTGGAATGGATTCAACAGGATTGTTGATNAGATTAATTTCTGAAGGNTACAAAGTTAGTTGCATTTCTTTTGATTATGGACAGAAGCACAAGATAGAGATTGAAAAGGCTGCAAAAAACATCACTTACCTAAAAGAAAATGATATCGCTGTAGAACACAAAGTAATTGATTTGACATCAACCATTGGGATTTTNAATAGTGCATTGACCTCAAATGAAATCAAAGTTCCAGAAGGACATTATGAAAAAGAACAAATGAAATCGACAGTTGTACCTAATCGTAATGCAATTTTTTCGTCAATAATTTATGGATATGCATTATCAATTTCAGAAACAGAATCNACCGATGTAAAGATCGCACTTGGCGTACATTCAGGTGACCACGCAATTTATCCAGATTGTCGTCCAGAATTTTATCACGCTTTGGACAATGCATTTTCTATTGGTAATTGGGGTAGTGAGCGGATTGACTTTCACTTACCATATATCAATGGCGACAAAGTATACATTTTGCGAGATTCACTCAAAAATTGCAAAAAATTGAAACTAGATTTTGACATAATATTCGGAAATACAATTACATCGTATAATCCAGATGAAAATGGTATTTCAAGTGGCAAAAGTGGTTCAGATGTTGAAAGAATTCTAGCATTTGATTCAATAGGGAGAAAAGACCCTATTCAATATCAAGATTCATGGGATACTGTGTTATCTTACGCAAAGAAAGAACAACTACGTCATTACGTAATGAAAGAGAATGGAACAGAACGCGCTTTTACTGGCGAATATGACAAACATTTCGAAAAGGGTACTTATCATTGCGCAGATTGTGATAAACTGTTATTCACATCCGATTCAAAATTCAATTCAGGGAGTGGTTGGCCTGCATTTAGTGAGGAAGACCACAATGCAAACATAACTCAATTGAAAGACACAAGCCATGGCATGGTTCGAATAGAGGTTCGCTGCTCAGAGTGCGATTCGCATTTAGGCCATTTATTCCATGAGTCTCGAGGGCCAAGATACTGTATTAACTCAATTTGTTTAGAATTCAAGGGTGATTAATGTGAGCGAATATTTTTCCATCAAAAAATACGGGCANGAGAGAGGACTATCTGCAGCTTTTAGACAATGGAAAGCTGATAGTCATTGTAGATTTGTACACGGATACTCTCTAGAATTTGAGTTTGAATTTGGTGCTAATGAATTAGACGACAAGAATTGGGTGGTTGATTTTGGTGGTCTAAAAGGACTAGAATCGTGGTTAAGAGATAATTTTGATCACAAGACGTTAGTAGCCTCGGACGACCCAGCATTACCTGAATTCAAAAAGTTAGATGAAAATGACATCATTGACATGATACTTGTAGATGCAACCGGTGCTGAAATGTTCGCTAAAATGGCCATGGATTATTCAAGTAAAATGATTGAAGAAATCTATGGAGATAGGTGTTGGGTTGAAAGTGTTACAGTCAGAGAACACGGTTCAAACAGTGCTAAATGCAAGAGACAGATTTAATCAGCGCATTATGGAAGATTTTGATTATTTTCTGGCCTTACTCTTTTCCTTCGTTCTCTTCTCCAATTTTCGTCTCCTGAATGTTTTTGAAGGGCTGTTGCTCCTTGAACAAAAGCACCAATCATCCTTTCTGCCTCAGAATCAATAGGTAATCCTCGAAGTATAACTCTATCATAGACGTCGGAAATCAATTCGTTTTTGTCCCCGTCAAGTGATTCACAAAATTCTGAAATCGCTTGTTTCAATATTTTTCTCAACTCAGGTGACAAAGCCCTCTCCTTTTGTACACCTTTTACATTAGCACCATTTATCACTCTATCACGGTGCAATTCGTAAACACAATGGCCAACTGCTTGAGAAAGATTGGCAATAGGATACCCATCCCAGGTTGGAAGGGTAAGCAAAAAGTCACATCGATCTAAATCTTCTGTGGATAATCCCTTGCCTTCTTCCCCAAATATCAATGATACTTTGCCATTGAACTTTCTTAGCATTTCTGCAAACTCCCACGGCAGTACAAAATGTCGTTTTAGAATTTTTGAACCAACCTCACGTTTTCCGCTGGTTCCTATAACAAGAGAAGATTCCGATACTGCACTCTTCAAACTGGTGTGTACTTTGACAGAATCTAATATTCTGCCAGAGTGCTTTGCTCGGTTTCTTGCTTCTTCATCATCAGGAGAGCAATTTGGATTTACTAAAATGAGTTTGTCAAATCCGTGATTTAACATGGTTCTGCATATTGCACCAAGATTGCCAGGATGATTGATACCAACTAGCACTATTTCAAGTTCATAATTTGATTTAGGCAATGGTATGTTTTGCCTGTCGCCCATTCACATCACCTCTGCTATCCATCGAGGATCACATGCGCCATATAGGAAAAGGACTGCTTCCTCATCATTTTCTCTATCGGGCATTATGAGAGAATGTTTTCTATAATTATGATTATTTCTGAGATGCTCTACGAGCCTTTGGAGATGTTCCTTATCACCATGGATGCTCACAGGATTTCTATCCCAGGCGACACGAATCGCCATTGAAATTCCTCAGTCAGTTCTTCGCTGACGATATCTTGTGACATAACCAGCTATCCAATTTCGTAGTTTCTTAGATTCGACATCAGTTAATTGTTCAACGACTTTTTTGTTGTGGTCAAAATCATTAGTAAATTTCTCTCCGTGTTCTTCGCACAATCTAATTGCTCTTAGTTTAATGAATGTTGGTCGAATGTTTCCCATTATTATTCCTCCATGAGTTTGACTTCGATAGGAATGTCTGGTTCGTCGTGGCGAGTAACCTGTAGTCTGATTTTGCGAGGTGGATTTTCTATGCCTCTAGACCAAATTGCTTCATTTACTGCCGGATCAATCCATACTTCTTCATCTTCTGCAACTTTTAAATGCCTAACAACTTCATTTTTAATAATCTGAATTGCTCTTGGGGCACGCTTGTACCTTGTTATATTCCAAGCATTCCTTAGAGGAACCACTAATTCACTAACTGCTGCTCTTGCCATAATATCACCTCTGAAGTTTACTTCGCCTCCAATTGTGACGCTTTGGGTGTGAAACTGTATTTCTTGCTGTTTTCAACATAACCCAAACCGGTACCCTGCGGTTTTGCTTGCCCGCTTTTAGTAATCTGATTTTCTTTGCTGCTGGTTTATTTCTTGCCATATTATTCACCTCAAATCCTACGAATTGAAACTTCTCTTTTATTTTCTGAGAGTCCTGAGAGTATTTTCTTAATCTGTTGATCTGTTACTGGAGTTTGTATCTTGTTCTGAGAAGATAGATTCAAGAGATGTGTTTTCACTTGTTTGGTTAACTCGGAATTTACCAATTGTAGTCTTGCTAGTCTACCACGTGCTTCCGATGTGAGTATAGTTTTCATTGCATTGTCCAACTCAAGTTCTTCAGCTTGTGCAACTTGTTGCTTTATTTCAGCATCAGCCTGGGCTGCTGCTTGTTCTTCTAATTGACCTTGAATTTCTGACATTCGCTTTGCACGAATTGCAGCAAGTTCATCATCGACATTCGAAGACATACTAGCCACTCCATCACTTCCATCAATACTTGGATAAACCAGGGTACTTCTCTTCTGCGGCACTTCTAACGGAGTGTGCAGATTCATCTAGCATTTTGTGACCTGAGGCTGTGAGAATTCTACCTGCGTAGAGTTTTTGCTCTCCGTCCTCAGATTCTACTGTCTTCAACTCTTTTGCTTCGACTAACCCAGCCTCAGTCAATTGTTGAAGTGCAGTACGAATAATGTGCCTGCTACCCATTACAGGAGTATTCGGTTTTGAACCGTTATTTTTCTTGCCGCCAAAAGCCTGTGCCAATGTATTGACCCCGACCGGACCTTCTCTTCCTACTTTGCGTAAGATTGCTGCGCATCTCATTTCCCACCAGTTTGATTGAACTGGCGGTTTTTCTCTGTGAACTCCAGTCTTTACGAAGTCCGCCCATTCAGGCCTAGAAATTTTATCCACATCGGATAATTTATCTGCGACAGCTGAGTTCAATAGTTCTGCTGGAACATCAAAAAACGTCGTCATTGTAACACCAAGCAACTTGCCGACCTAACTCGCATATATGAAGGACACTGTTCTTACTTGAATTTAGGTGTTACAGAAACGATGACTGCGAACCTAGTGTAGTAGGATTCATGAATGGGAAATTCTTGGGATAAATTATGCGAAAAGCACTGGCTCAAAACCCCAACCTTTTGCGGACCCTTATCGGCCTAGGTTTGACATTAATTTTCTTGCTTGGTTATGCAGTATATGGCGCCACTGTTAGCACGGAGTACTACATTTATTCATCTGATTCAGAAGAAACTAATCACGACATGGATTCTTCACAACGATACTATAATGAAAACTCTGACAGTACTACTTGGACATGGAGTGTTGATGTAAATACAACTAATCTTTCATGGGTCAATCTAAGTGTTTCCTCATTAACTGAAGGTACATTAGTCTACATTTCAAATGCTGCTGGTTATTACAGCCACCCATCACTGGGCGACCCAGATGCAACAGACTTTTCTTGCTCTGATAACTGTAATTTTGCAACTGAGCATCGCATCAATTCAACATCTGACTCAGTTGAAATTATCGGACTTACAGATCCAGACCCATCACTTCGAGGAAAAGGAACTGTGTATGCAGACTCTAAAGAAGAGGCAATTGAAAAGGCAAGAAAGATAATCAAAACTAATTTTTCTGAGTCGTCATTTAGCATAACAATAGTAGAGCAGGGTGACAAAACTGTGGAGCCAAATGTAGTTTTTACAAGCGTAAGTGAACAACTCAGTAGCGTTGAAATGTTTGAAGTCGATGCTGCTACTGAATTCATGTGGGCATTAGCGGCTGTTATAGGATGCTTCAGTATGGTTTTAGTTCCATCTTTCACAATATATTTCGCGGCTAGAGCCAAAGAAAAGAAACTAGAACTAAAATTAGAACAAGCGAAAATAGATTTAGAGAGCGAATAATGCTGCCGAAGGTATGATATTCATTGCAATATTGTCTTGTAATGAGCCAGATGAAAAGAGTCGCCATCGTTGTTCTTGCAATTCTTATTTTGCCTGTGATTACCAGCGTTGGAGCAACAAGCGGTCGAGCTACTAATATTGACCTTGCTGTGGGCGATATTTCTATTACGTACCCTGACACGGTAAATCGATCAAAATATCAGATGTTCTCATCTAATTATCCAATTTTAGGATTTAATAAACCAGAAAATCTCTATGTTACAGATGGAGTATTAGGCGTTGACATGAATATAAATATTGAAATTAACAATTTAGGAAACACACAATCAGGATTTGTAGATGTTCAGGTCTATGTTCTCCATAACGAGTATACGCGGTTTGAATTGTTAAATTATACCACGGGAACTAGTCCGATTCCTGGTTCTTCAAACGCTGCTATCGATGTTCTATGGAAACCTACATACGCTGGAAATCATACATTACAAATCAAAGTTTCAAACTCTAATGGAGATGATNTTCCAGAGAATAATCAAAAAAATCGTCACCTAACCATAGCTTACAGTTATGATAATTGCGATGATATGTCGGCTTGGTCTACCACAGGTGAATGGAAAACAAACGGTGACATTTTCATAACCTCTCCTTACGCATTCCACGTTGGAAATGGAGAGTTTTCCGCATATTCATCCTCAACTACATCAACTCTCACCACGCCACCATTAAATTTGGCAGACGATGTAAGCGGACACAGGGCTGCAATTGGATACTCATTCTTTTACACCGGTGGAGTAGGTTCAGGTGACAGACTGACTGGTTATGCATTGGACGATAGTGGAAATTGGGATGAGACTTTTAACATTCAAACTGTTGTTGACAATAATTTCCAAGACGGATCTACAAATTGGAATACATTCAGCATACAACATAAAAACAGAAACTCTCCTTTAGTTCCCTTAGGAAATGAGCACTTTCATGCTAATACACAATTTAGGTTTACATTTACATCCGATGGTAATTCGGAAGATATCGGATATTGGTTCGATGAATTTGTAATAATTTACGATCAGGCTGCTAAAAAAGATGAGTACGCTCTTGATATCAACGCCATAAACACTATCGGTGGACTTCCAGGTGACTGGGCTACTACTAGATTACAAATTGAAAACGTTGGTAATATTTCTGCTAAATACACACCTACCGCTTACGGTATTCCTAGTAATTGGACATATTATTTCGCTAACCCAAATGGTGCCAGTATTAGTTCAAATGGTTTAGAAGTATTACCCGGTGAAACTAAAACATTTGATTTGAGGGTTTTAGTTGACGAAAACGCCAGTCAAGGCAATATCCCTGTTATAATTAATATGACAACAAATGCATATCCGGATATACAAGATTCTGTTTCAAGTAATATCAAAATCCTACCATCAAGACTTCCTGATGTAGTGATACCTGAATTTACTCCGAGATGTAAACCAGGAGATAGTTGTAATTTCCCGATTGAAGTTAGAAATGTTGGAGAAGCTACCGATGTATTTAACATAACAATTGAAGAAAAATTTGTACCTACTGGTTGGTCAGTTTCGNTGGCATGGAATCAGTCCTCTAAAATTTTAGTACGCACAGATAATCCTCAACACATTTGGTTAACAGTTACAATTCCAGATGGGGTGGAACCAGATGTTACTGCAGAGGTGTATGTTACAGCCACAAGCACAAATGATTCTAGAAAGTATGATACAGAAGTAATCGATATTTCAGCTGCAATGAATAGTAACGCAGAAATTTCACATGAACTTCGGGATGTTACGCTAGTTAATGCGGGAGAGTCNGTCGAGGTAAGTTTTAGAATATGGAACAATGCAAGTCGGATTGATATATTTACACCTGTAATAACTTCAACCCAGGTACCTGGTTGGAATGTAAATTTAGTCGATACGCCAGATATAGCAATTGCACCTGGTTCGTCCCAAACATTTACTGTCAGAATTACCGCACCGGAAACTGCACAATCAAATGATGTTGGTCCGTCAATCTCGCCAAAAGCAATTTCCACTAGATCTGGTGATGAGATAATTGGCAATGCTTGGCAGGGGGTTAAAGTATCTGCATACAGAAATCTTACAATTGAGTTAATAGATCGCCCTGAAACACTTACCCCTGGAATTCCAATTAGTATAAATCTCAGAATTTCGAATTATGGTAATGGACCAGATACTGGAGTTCTAGATTTGCCTTGGTCTCCANATTCGTGGGAATGGTGGGCACTGAGTGATGGAGTAAATGTAACAGAGGGAATACCTCTATCAGCAACATACGATTTGGAAAATGTAAAANATGTCAGTATGTGGATTATTCTACCACCTCTAGAGTCACCAGGTGAGGTACATGAAATTACTATTGGAGTAAGTTCATCACTTGGTGAAGATATCTACATTGAAGACAATTCAATAATGTTTGAAGCAATAACTGAAGTCATAAAACAACCAAGATTAGATGGTTATTTCGGTGAAATAGTTGTTGAAACAGATTCCACACATTCGTTCAATGCTACAGCTTGGAACATAGGTAATGCAGTTGATACAAATATGAGAGCAAAATTAGTAATTCAAACCTCACCGCCATCAACATGTGTTGTTGGATTCATTTCGTCCTCTATGGGACAGTCCCAATCAGCCAATGAATGGATGTCACTTAATCTCGGACCAACACAGTCAACATTATTGACGGTTGATATTATAGTTGGCAAAGAATGTTCGCTAAATACAATTGTTTCAGCAAAATTGCAGTTGGAGGGCGGAGCTGATAATCTTGGACGAATCATCTCAAAAGAAATTAGTGCAGTATTGATGGTTGGCGAAAGAAGAAGTGTCACATTGCAGACTAATGAAGTCCCGCTAGAGACAATAAAATACGATCAAAAACACATCTTATGGCTTAACCTAACAAGCACTAGTACAATTGCAGAACGATTTGATATTTCAGCAGAAATTGAGGATGGCTGGGGAATAATTTGTGACGGATATCCAATTCACTTAGAAGACGCAAAAATTGAGTTAAAAGAAGGGAGCATAAACGAACAGATTCATAATATGCGATGCGAAATCCTAAGGGAGAATGGTGGTTACAACGGAGAAGTTGTAATATCAATTATGGGAGAAGATTCCAGATTAAATTATAATATAACTCAAGAATTATCTTGGAATAAAAAAGTAACAAGTGAGGGATTATTTTCCAACCAATCAGGATTGATTGGTGGCTCCCTAGTTGCAATCGTAATAATCGGAATGGTTTTGTTCATATTGACTAGGAAAAATGATGACGAATTCCAAGAAGAATTCGATGACGAAGAGAATTATGATGCTCCAATGGCAGGCCCGCCTGCCACAGCATTTGTTGATGATAAGCCTGAACAAACACCAGTCACAGACCCAGCCATGGAGGAATATCAACGTCAGTTAGAAGAATACAATCGTCAAATGGCCGAGTACGAAGCTTGGCAAGCATCGCAAGGTTCACAACCTTAGGCTAGTACGGCATGTCATGAGTGAATATCCACCGATTTGGTACTATTTACTCACACTAGTGTCAATATTAGGAGTTTTAACTTGGATTTTAGATAAATTTACTCAATCTGATAATTTCAAAAAAATTTCAGGCATATTGGGTGCTATTTCGATGCTAGGATTAGTATATGTGACATTTACAATGGAAGGGGCATAGATGATAGAAGGGGATTGGTCTAATTTAATTCCAGTTCGTTTGCCCGTAGAATGGGAATATGTCGGCGATGTAGGATTACATCCAGAAATTGATGGTGTGACAGGAAGAAATGTAGTTTTGATAATTGAAAAGAGATTCACAAAGTTTGAGAGATTCCTGTCGAAATTNCTTAGAGCACCTAAAACAGTAAGAAGGACTATGCACCATACTCAATCAATGCTTTGGGAGTTGATAAATGGGGATAGNTGCGTAGGAGAGATATGCTCAATTATGGATTCATTGTATCATGAAGATATAGCCCCCGTCCAAGATAGAATCAAAGCATATCTTGAGATATTTATAAGATTGAATGTTGTTTCAATGTTCAAGCCTAAGGAAGAAGAGTANTAATTTGCTCAGGTGGCCTACCNATCACNGCTTTGTNTTCTTTTATCAAAATCGGTCTTTGAAGTAATTTCGGAAATCTAATCAACAATGATTTAATAGAATCTGGGTTTGAAGTATCGATATTATTATTCTTAAATTCTGGCTCATTAGTTCTGATAATTCCAGACAAGTTGCATAGAATATCCAAATCATTTTTGTCAATTCCTTGTTCCAAATACTTGATTATTTCAAAATCAATATTTCTTTCTTCTAAAATCTGCAATGCTTGCCTTGATTTTGAACACCTGGGATTATGGTATAGTTTCATGTCAATTCACCTTAATTTGGCTGCCATACAAGCCTTAGACCGATTGAATCACTTTTTTTATTTGGAGAAAAATGTCTTTTCGATACAACACTGGTAGATTCTGACTCTGTAAGCCATGAACCACCTTTTGCAATGTATTTACCAGATTCTAGTGTTGATGTCCATTCGGATACGTTGCCGTGTAAGTCATAAAGCCCCCATTCATTAGGTTGTTTTTGGCCAACTTCACGTGTTGTTGCNCCAGCATTACCTGCATGCCAGGCAACGTCATCAACGTCAGCATCTTTTTGAGAATTATACCACTTAGTCTTAGTACCTGCTCGGCAAAAATATTCCCACTCATCATTTGTAGGCAACCTGAAAAAACCNCCAAGACCAAGTTTGTCTTCATTGTCTATTTTGTTTAACTCAGAAATATAATCTTGACAATCAAACCAAGTGACAGATTCAACAGGCCTTAGCCCTGCAGACCAACCATCCTTGAATTTAGAAGGATTGAAGCCCATAATTGAAGACCACTCAACTTGTGTGACGGGTCTAGCACCCACAAATATAGGATCAATTAAAGAAAATTCGAAATTATTTCCAGGCTCGATTAGCAGGAATGTACCACCATATTCATTAGAAAATGATGGCCTCATATTATCGCCCAAAATGAAAATGCGTATCAATTAAACTGAACGGTGACGGGCAATCCTTATCCACTATGGAATTCTCAACATATTAGGTGAACTAAATGGATAGTGACGAAATTGAGAATTTCGATGCTGCTAATGAAATAAATGACGCAATGATTTCATCCTTGGCTGAAGTTGTGAAAGGCGTTTCAATAGAAGAAGAAAACAATCCTTTAGAAGATGAAAAAGAAAGAATTTCTAATATGGATCAAGAGTTAGAAGAAAATCAACAAGAAATCAGTGCTACTGTTGATGAACTGGTATCTGAAGGTGAAGCAGCTCATAGGTCTGGAGATTATGACAATGCGCTTGAGATTTTTAATCGAGCAATAGCACTGGATCCTTCAAACTCAATGGCTTGGTTCAACAGAGGAGTTTTACTTGAATCAAAACAAGACCCGAAAGGTGCTAAACAATCATTCGTCATATGCCTAGACCTTGACCCAAATCATGGACCTGCTCTTGCGAATTTAGCAGTTCTTCTCGATAGGTTAGGAGATAATGATGGCTCTATTGAAATTGCAAGTAGAGCGTTAGAATTCTTTCCCGGGCATCCGTATCTTGTCAAAATATTAGAAGATAATAAAAAAGCAGGTGGTGTTGCNAGTTCCACACCCAAAGTATTTCCCCAAACACAAGAGAAACTCGTGGATCAAAATCTATCGCATTCTTCTTCAGCAACAATTGAGGATACAAGTTCGAATTCTGCTAACGTAAAATCCGAAATAGAATTATCNGCTGAACCTGATGATTCTATTGAAGATCATACAGTAAANGAGCCAATNATTGAAGAACCATCAAGCGAAGACACGATTGATTTGGATTCCATATGTAATGAAGCAACATTGATGCTCTCACAAGGGGATGCAAAAGGCGCATTACAAATTTTGAAACCATACCTACACGCAGAGGCATCTGCAAATTATGATGCCTGGAAGATAGCTGCAGGGGCTATGGCATCTATGTCATTAGATGATCATGCTATCTCTGCATATACTCATGCCATTGGATTAAATTCTGAAGATGAAAAGTCGTTTTTTAATCTTGGAGCAATCCATGAAAGAAAATCCAATTNTGAGGCGGCAATAAAATGTTTCAAATCAGCATTGGAGTTAGACAACTCTTATTCAAAAGCAGCCCTTAGAATTGTAAATATTGCTGAGATAACTAAGGATATAGAAGCGTTAACATATGCAAAAAAATCCTTGGCCAATCAAGATGAATTCAAAGAAGATTATGCATTATTCCTAATTGAATTAGCAGAAGGAGAAGCAACTATTTTGGAAAACACTAGCGGGTTACCTCCAACAATGCCAGCAGGACCGTCATTGGCGAAAGAAGCCATGGGGTACTGTGAACCTAATACAAAAATGATGGCTAGAGCCCAATCTGCAGCAGGTGAGCATACAGATTCAGTAATTACTTGGAAAAGTATAATCCAAACAGATAAATCAAATCCTGATTTATGGACAGGTTTAGCCAGAGCATTGGAATCAGCAGGTGACATAGGCTCTGCACAAAGATGCCACGAAAAGGCTCAATCCTTACGCTCACCACCAGAGCCAGAACCACAGCCAGATGCATTAGATGCATTAATGGAAGAAAATGTACAAAATACACAAATGTCCTCTAATGAAATCACCTACACACCACCAGAACCTACGCCAATGGCAACTCCAGTACCAACGCCAGTGCCAACATCTGTACCAANACCTGTGCCAGCTCCAGTTCCAGGTTCAATAGCAAACCCGGCAGAACAAACATCGGTACCTATTCCTACTCAGATCCCAGAGAGGCCAACTACTAATATCCAACCACCTGTTCAGCCCGCACCGCAACCAACCCCTAATTTAATTCCTGAACTTACGCCCCCTCCCGCACCAGAAGCACCTCAAAGCGCACCACGACCTGAAGTTGATCTGGCAGCTGCAGCATTAGAAGCAACTGCGAATGTGGAAAGAAGTAGAGTAATGGATTCAAATTCAAATTCAATAGCAAATCAAGACATAGAATGGTACAATAAAGGAGTTGGTCTGATTGAAGACAAGAAGTATAGAGAAGCACTCTCATGTTTCGATAGGGCACTACCTTCTTTTGCAAATAATGATGAAATGGTCATCAGAATTTTGAACGGTCGAGGAAATGCTTTGTATTATCTTGAAGACTATCCAAAGTGTGTAGAATCATATCACAAGGCTATGGTAATAAATCCAAAAGGAGTTCAAGGAAAAACACTCTATAACATGGGAACTGCTTATGCAGAAATGCAACGATTTACTGACGCAATCAANTGTTTTGAGCAAGCCATACCGAGAGGTTTGGACAAGAGTCAACAAAAATTAGCAAAAGAACAAATTCGAAGATGTAACATATTGCAGAAAGAGCAGCAAAGGAAAATGAATTGATTCTATTTATCCACATATTCATATCAGTCAACACGCTGGGGTATTCATGGACTGCAATACATGCGACTCCAGTACGGCCATAGTGATCAATCAACCTACTGTCGTGGAAGTTACACTTAGCATTACAGACAAAGCCAAAGAAATGCTCTCTGGAGCATTTGGAGAAGACCGATCGAACGCTCTTCTTGTNGGAGTTTTATCAGGAGGCTGCTCTGGATATATGTATGATCTTCANATTGTAGAAGAGACCGAGCAAGATTGCCAAGAACTTGTGATAGATGGATTCAGAGTACTCGTGCCAAATGCAACCTCACATTTGTTGGACGGAATAGAAATCGATTATGTAGATCGTCTTATGGGTGGTGGCTTCAAAATCAACAANCCAAACGCATCTAGTTCCTGCGGATGTGGAGAATCATTCGCATGAGATGGTTCAATGGGAACAATTAAACTCGACCACTATGTCTTGATTTTAAGGGGAGATAATCTTCTAGAATTCATAGATGGTATTTCAACAAATAAAGTCGATGGGAGTTGTACAACTGTTTTTACAGATAAAAATGCAAAGATTATTGACATGGTAGATGTAATTGAAAAAGAAGATTTTGTTGCATTAGTCGGCCATAACCTGTACAAGGATTCCGTTATATCTCACATCAGCAGTCGAATATTAGATGCAAATATTCAAATTTTTGACATAACAAATTCAAATAATGTATTTCTTAACACTAACAAATCATTAACAGTAGATAATGCAACGATACATGAATCAATAATTGGTAGAATNATGATTACTCCAAAAGACACAGAAATTTTAGAAGACATATCATATGATGAATTTTCGGAATATAGGGTGAAAAATTTAATCCCTTACCAAGGCCATGAAATCGTCCAGAATTTACACCCACTAGCATGTGGCCTAGGTGAATTAGTTCATGAAGCAAAAGGATGCTATGTCGGGCAAGAAATACTTGCTAGAATGAGAAGTAGAGGCAAACAAGGAAAAGAATTAGTTCGGCTTGAAAATCCTGTGGAAGATGCAACAACAGTCGGGGAAACTCACTCGTTACGAATTCAAAGAATTCAAAATTAGTAATTTAGGATATCTTTGAGTTGTCCTTTGTAGAAATTTGCAGAACCTTGAAGAGATTCTAGTTCACTATCTGAGAGTTCTAGATCAAATATCTTTTCAACACCATTCGCACCTATTATACAAGGAACTCCGATATAGATATCATCCAATCCATATTCACCTGTCAAATAACATGATGCAGGTATTACCCTTCTCCTATCGTTTAGAACAGACTCCGCCATTATAGCAGCGGCAGAACCTGGTGCATAGAATGCAGAGCCATTACCGAGTAATTTGACGATTTCTCCGCCACCTCCTGCTGTTCTTTCACTAATTGCTTGAATTCTTTCTTCAGACATTAATTGAGTGATTGGAATTCCTCCAACTGTGGTGTATCTAGGGAGAGGAACCATAGTGTCCCCGTGCCCTCCAAGAACCATTGGNGAGACATCTTCTTCTGCACAATTTAATTCCAATGCAATGAAATGTGCCATTCTAGCACTATCAAGTACTCCTGCTTGTCCAATAACTCTGTGTGAAGGAAAGCCTGTTACTTTCTGCATATGGTAAGTCATCAAATCTAATGGGTTTGTGACCATTATGATGATTGAATCGGGGGCATGTTCCTTTATGCCTTGACCAACTTGAGAAACAATTTCAGCATTTTTTCCAATTAAGTCCTCTCTTGTCATTCCTGGTTTTCTTGGAAAACCACTTGTGACAACGATGACTTCACTCCCAGCAATATCTGCATAATCAGCTGTACCGGTTATAGATCCGTCATAATTTAGGATGTTACTGTTTTGGCTCATATCCAAAGCTTTACCTTTTGCAAATCCTTCAAAGATATCAAGTAACACAATATCTGCGATTTTCATTTGAGCCAGAACGAATGCGCATGTTGAACCAACATTACCCGCACCGATTACTGCAATTTTCCTTCTACCAGTAGCCAAAATAACACTCCCTTATTCTGTTCCAGTCAAACCCAATCCATAAGGTTAGACGGTGTTGCGGCAAACACCACTTTTTACAAAGTCAACCGAGTCTTTCAATAACCGGATTTAGTTCGGAACAAACATAGAGACTGAATTCGGAGGTGAATGTCTTGAAAATTGGAGTACCAAAAGAACCTGAAGGTGAGACTCGAGTAGCAATCGTACCAGGCAGTATGAAAAAATTGTCAAAAGCAGGATTTGAGGTAATCGTCGAATCTGGTGCTGGTTTAAGCGCCAACTATAGCGATTCAGAATATACCGATGCGGGAGCATCTATTGGAACTATTGACGATGTACTAAGTTGCGATATTATTATTTCAATTCGACTTGTAAATTTAGACAAAGTAGAAAGTGGCAAAATATTGGCCTGCGTTGCAGATCCTTTCAGACACCCTCAAATGGTTTCGAAATGTATTGAATCTGGTATAACACTAATGAGCATGGACATGATTCCAAGAAGACTGTCCAGAGCTCAATCCATGGATGTCAATTCAAGCCAGGACAATCTTGCAGGATACAAAGCAGTCCTATTGGGAGCCGCTAACGTACCACGTGGAATTCCAATGATGACTACCTCAGCAGGAACCGTTAGACCGGCAAAGGTTGTAGTAATGGGTTCTGGAGTTGCAGGATTGCAAGCTATAGCAACTGCGAAGAGATTAGGTGCCGTTGTTTATGCATCCGATGTTAGAAAATCTGCAGCAGAACAGATTGAATCTGTGGGTGGCAGGTTTATCGAAGTTGATGGAATGGATGATTTTGAAGATGAATCTGGATACGCTAAACCCCTAACTCCCGAATTTATTCAGAAAGTAAATGACACAGTTTGTGAAGTTGCAAGTGATGCAGATATTATTGTTACAACAGCAAGAATATTTGGCAGACCTGCACCAATTACTGTTCCAAACTCAGCGATTACTAATTTCAAATCGGGAGCGGTTGTAGTAGACATGAATGCAGATGTAGGTGGAAATTGTGAAGCCACAAAACAAGGAGAGATATTTACTACAGAAAACGGAGTGATTATCGTCGGGACATCTAATTTNCCAGGTACACTGGCAAATACTGCATCTATGCTATATTCAAACAATCTTACAACCTTTATCACAAGCCTTGTAGACAAAGAAAATGGATTTACAATTTCTGATGATGATGATATTTTAGTGGGCGCTCCAGAAGGGAGTGACTTCTATGTTTCTGGAATGGGAGGAGTTCTCCTATGTAGGGACGGGAAAATACATCCAAAGCAAACCAGATTAGGAGGGATTCTATGATTACGCCTGCACTATTAATNGGGTCAATAACATTATTTGTTTTAGCTATTTTCTTAGGCTTTGAACTAATTACAAAAGTTCCATCGATGTTGCACACTCCACTGATGAGTGGTGCGAATGCAATATCAGGAATTAGCGTTGTTGGAGCACTGATAGGTGCTAAAGTTGCCAGTTCAAGTGGCGATTACATGACTTCGAATATTCTTGCATTTTGTGCAATTGTCCTCGCTATGATCAACATTGTTGGCGGATTTGCCGTGACTAACAGAATGTTGAATATGATTGCCGGCAAGAAAAACAGGAGGGCTTGATATGGACGAAGCATATCAGTGGATAGAATTTGGTTATCTTATCTCAGCTGCTCTATTCATTTTTGGATTAAAGAAATTGGGACATCCAAAGACTGCACCTTTAGGTAATATGTACGGCATGGCNGGAATGGCAGTTGCAGTTATCACTACACTTCTATCAATTCATTTCAACAATGAANATGGAATTCATTGGGGAATAATTGTTGGAGGAATTGCAATTGGTTCCATAATTGGCTACATCATGGCAGTAAAGGTTGAAATGACAGGTATGCCAGAAATGGTTGCTTTGTTCAATGGTTTTGGTGGAGCAGCATCTGCTCTTGTCGCATTGTCAGAAAGTTGGAAATATATCTATGAAGGTGATAAATTACCTGTCGGACTGGATCTAGGTGTAATTTACACAGCCGCTGGATTGTCTGCATTAGTAGGATGGATGACACTTAGTGGTTCACTTTTGGCAATGTACAAGTTAAAGGGCGGAGTTGAAATCTTCGGAAAATGGTACAAGACCCCAACATGGGGTCCATCATGGCTAAATCCTATCAAAGGGTTCATGTTCTTCGCAGTCATTGTTCTAATTGGCCTACAAATAAACAATCAAACCAGTGAATTATACATGTGGTTGATAATAATCATATCATTTATNCTTGGCATAATTATTGTTTTACCAATTGGAGGAGCAGATATGCCTGTTGTAGTTTCACTACTCAATTCCCTGTCTGGAATTGCTGCTGCTTTCACTGGATTCATTATAGGAAATAGTGTTTTAATTGTTGCAGGAAGTTTAGTTGGTGCATCTGGTTTGATTCTCACATTTATCATGTGTAAGGCTATGAATCGAACATTAGGTGATGTATTATTCAAGTCATTTGGAGGAAGTGAAAAACAGTCCTTAACCAGAACAAAGGTAGGAAGCGATCCAGAAGAAGTTGCTATGATGGCGGACGGCGCTCAAAAGATAATCATAGTTCCAGGATATGGAATGGCAGTAAGTCAGTGCCAACACCAAGTCAAAGAGTTTGCAGACTTGGTTGCAGAGAAGTTTGATACTGAAGTGAAATATGCAATCCATCCAGTAGCCGGAAGAATGCCCGGTCACATGAACGTGTTACTGGCTGAAGCAAACGTCCCATATGAACAACTTATTGAGATGGATGAAATCAATCCTGAGTTCCCAGAATGTGACATGGCATTGGTAATTGGTGCTAATGATACTTGTAACCCTGCTGCAAGAAGTGGTGAAGGACCATTAGCTGGAATGCCAATTATTGATGCTGACCAAGCAAGAACGGTTGTTATCATCAAGAGAAGCCTTTCAGTAGGATATGCTGGAGTCGACAATGATTTGTTCTATGAAGATAAAACAATGATGTTATTTGGTGATGGAAAAGCAATGATGACGGACCTGAATAATGCAATTAAGGATTTGTGAAACATATTTTGCAGAACTGCATATTGTGACAATATTCAATAGGGAATTTCAAGTCGGCTGAACCAATGTCAAGGAGAATCTCGTTCATCCTGGTGGCTACCCTGTCTATTTTGCTTGCAGGACCTGCTATTGGATGGTCTGAAGGACCACCTTGGATTCAAAATAATAACATCGTTCCTGAAGAAGGATGCATTTGTCACGGAGCCGGGAACGCACCATCATCTGAAATCATATTGTCTGTATCTGGAGTACCTCGGGTTTACGAAGCTAATACCCAATATAACTTCACAATCTCACTAGCACATTCCACCTACAATGTTGGTGGTTTCATGATATGGGATTACGGTTCTGGAAATTTCACTACAGTTGACGGGACAATATACGTCGAAGATTCCGGTGGAGCGGTTTCACAAAATGCAGTTGGTAATGACTGGATTATTCCATGGACATCACCCGCNGAAGATGTTGGTGACATCAATTTTGCTCTGGCAGGAAACATTGTCGATGGAAGTGAAAATGCAGACGCAGGTGACCATTGGACAACATTGTCCTTCATGATTAGTGCACCTGGAACATCGACACCAGATGAAGATTCTAATCTAAGGACAATCAGTGTTGGAGATTATGATTCATTGTTTGGCCAGAAGACAGCAGAAGAGATAGAGGCTGAGAGACAAGCAGGTATTGCTGATGATTACTTCACGCAAGGGAACCTATACTTTTGGACTACCCTTTCAATCATAATCGTAGCCGCTGTGATTCAAGGTGAGTTTTACGAAAGGAAATTTGGTGGCGGNCCACCTCATTTGGACAGGAGTCTAGCAGTCCCTCAAGGAATCAGAAGAGGAGTTTTGGCTNTTGGTATTGCGATCGGATTAGGTTGGGGTATAGATTCGGGACTACCTTGGGGGTACAATCTAGTAATTGCTATGTTGATGCTATGGTCAATATTCGGCGTATATCGAACAGTNGTTCAGGCAAGAGCAGAGGCGAAACCAGAAGACCAGGTATGATAACATGAATGATTTGCATCTGCCATCAGATGTCAAAGACTCATTTCAATCCCACTTNGAAGAATTGTTTAGGCGAATTAGTATTATCGTCGTTTTAATTGTAATTTTAACCGGGATTTGGTCATTATCAATCGACCAAATTCTCAATCATTTATTGACTAAATTAGACCCTTGTGATGCTTCATGTGTGAATATATTCTCTCCAGAAGAATGGGCGGGAACTAGATGGTTGTCTGCAGGATTACTAGCAATTTTCACCGCTGGACCGTTTATCATAATGCAAATATATTCATTTGGGAAAAGTGGCTTATTGCCAAGTGAGAGAACTGCTTTAGTGACTTGGATGTTTGTAATATGGATTTTATCCATATTGACATTGTATTATACATCTACATCATTACTTCCAAATTTGTACGAATATGGGCATTCCTTCAATGAAGATACTGGCTTAGTGGGCAGATACGATGCTGCTGAAATGTTGAAAATATCTATCGCTATTACATGGACATTAATTCTCATACTAGCTGCTTCTAGTGTAATCATTATTGCTGGAAAAATGGGTCTGCTATGGAAAGGAAATTCAGAATGGTGGAGGATAAGGGTTCATGGTATGATGTTGATGTTAATCTGGCTAATCTTGCCAAATTCCCTGCCAGGATTATTTGTAACTTTGACTGTTTCAGCAACAGGATTTGTTGAGTTAATTGGCTATAAACAATTTAGAAAACCAATGCCNATTGGATATGGGTTGAGAGATTTGTTGGACAATGAAGGGAAAGAACACAGAATCCTATACGCTAATTGTAGTTGTTGCGGAACCTCACCAAATGTTGAGCCTTTGTCAGGAATGGGTATTATGTCATTTGACTCAGTATGTCGTAGCGTTAGTGAGCAAAATTCAATCATAGATTCTGTCAACAGGTTTAATGTTAACAAGGTGGTTTTCTCTGGTTGCGTAATAGATTCATTTCCTCCAGCATTCCTTGATAATCTGAGATTCCTTGGTTGTGATTATCAAACATTATCTCTTGCTTATTTGAGTAACTTACACACAAACGATACCAATGTTGATGGGGAAATAGCAATGGCGTTATTGACAGATCCATGGAGTGAAAATCAAATGATAGAAAGGTGCTTGAACGTATTGTCAAAGTATAACATTACCAATGTAAAATACTCTGATGAACTAATTTTTGGATTGAATTTGCAACCTACGGAGGTATGGATTCAATCACCTACGCTAAATCTTCTCGATTCAATTAAGAAAAATGGAATCTCTTTGACTGATATTAGCAATTGATTGATACACAATTAGCACTTCACTATATTCAATGCGACCCATAATAGCTTGGCCATTGGCTCTGCTTTTTGCCTTCATGGCAATTGGTGGGTTCATCAATGGTGAAGCGATTAATGAATGGGTAGAAAATAATTCAATAAAGCCAAGCGAAGAAAAAATTGGAGAGATTGTTGAGGTNCAGGCGGAAGAGAAATGGTTTGTCGTGTTAATTGACTTCCCTGATCAGACCGAATCGTCAAATTGTAATCAACAAAGAGCATCAACACTGATAGACCAATCTGCAGCCAAATATTTCAATCAAAGTGTGCACCCAAATAGTAGCCTAGAAATTTTTTACCACGAGAGAATAGTTACAACAACTTATGGAATGGCTGATTATGGGCATGATGCTAATGGTCAAAACGATGTAGGAAGAAATGGCGTAGACCCACATACTTTGGCTGAGGAGGTAGCCACTGCAGTCTCAGATGAAGTAGATTGGGAGAAGTTCGATTTGAATGATGATGGATGGGTTGATAGATTCTTAATTCTACATTGCGTAAAACCTCAAGAGGACGGAGGTGGTTCGTCATCGCGTATTTGGTCTCATTTCTCAATGGCTGAAAATGTAGTAGATCTTCCAAATAACATGCAATTGGCCTATTACAGTATTGCAAGCCAATATAATTCGAATAATTTTGGAACGATAATCCATGAAATGTACCACCAGTTCGGCGCAGCGGATCTTTATCCTGTTGAATCTACAACTGTTACGCAATCATGGAAAGGTGTTGGCAATTGGGACATAATGGCTAGTGGTAATTGGAATGGAAACGGGGCTTGGCCAGCACTACCCACCTCACCAACTATGGAATTAATAGGTGTTGACAGACATCAATTGATGAATCTAAATTGGTTGCCAGGAGATTCATGTTCTGGGCCTGAAGTAGAATTAGTAGGACTATCAGAAGGAGGAAATTCTCTTAAAATCCCAATCGCTGAAAACGAATTTATTTGGATCGAATATCGGAGCGATTATGGCTTTGATTCTCGCCTTCCTGGAAATGGGATTTTAGTCATGCAACAAGACTTGAATGTTGGTTCTGTTGAAGATAATTTAGTCAATTCCCATCCGGATAAACCTTGGTTAATCGTATTAGAAGCTGATGGGAACCAAGATTTAGTGACTAGTGCGAATGAAGGAGAACAATCTGACCTGTATTGGGATGGTGATCAATTTGGATATCAGGGAATTGAAATTCGAAACCGTGATGGGATTTTAGTTGACTGGGTCGCAACAGTAAATGTAAACGGAACAGACGTTAGCATTGAATTTGAGTCTGAAAACTGCGGGCACTTAGCCGATGTTGATTTCCCTGACTATACCTCTGTTTTAACCCCTAAAGGGTCAATAGAATTTTCAATTATGGGCACAACATATGGAGGTTGTAGTAGTCCAGAATATTATCTAACCAGTTCTGATGGTAGAACAATTACTGTTGAAAATAATGAAATTATTTTTCAAGAAACAGGGGTTGTTGGAGTAATTGGTGTAATTTCAGGAACTATCGAATGTGATTCTGGAACTCCAATTAACATCAGACATAATTTCGAGATACTTGGTAATATTCCTGTAGAAAATGATTTTGAATCCGATATACCATATGATAGAACATCAATTGTAAAAATTCCTGTTAAAACAATTGGAACTAGTCAAGAGACATGGATAATTGGAGTAGAAGGTGCGCTATCAAGAGTTGCAACCACAGAACAGGTTCAATTAATCAGCGATGGTTCTGTAATCGAATTGAAGATTAATCCTGGGGATTTGCTTGTCGAAAATATGCTAATTAGAGGTCAAGTTGTATTAGCTACTGATTCAGGAGAGAATTATTATATCGATGTGGAATTAACTGCGATAGATGAAGATAAAAAATTCAACGAATGGAGTGAACCTTCAGTATTAGTTCCTGTAGCGCTGCTATTAGCATCGTTATGGGTAATTTTGGGAATGGACTCATCTACCAGGCAAGTGTCTTCGGAATTGGATGAAGTTCCAACTGTCCCTCTTGAAAGCGATGACCCAACTTTTATTGACGCCTTCCGCGAGCCTTACAGATAAACAAACACCTTCCCAATTAGGTGAAACATCATCAGACATTTGCATCAGCCAAGGAGCATGATCTTGTTCAATTGGAGTCGAATAAACTCGCCACCTACAGCCATACTTGAAACCAGGACGAACGAGTAAACCTCTAGAATTCAATTCGGAAAATAATTCGGTCACGCTACTTTGACTATNATTCATCCAATCTATTTCATCGTCTCTGTAGAAGACTCTTGATAAATGTTCAACACCTAGATTTGGGTGATTATCTTTGGTAGATGGGATAAGTTCCCCTTTTGGGTCAACTACGCTAACCCTATACATTGTAACATCCATTTCCTCATCTACGATGGCTATATCAGAATTAACAGAATCTTCTAGACCAATAGTCCAATCAATAATTGAGTCTAAATCGAATGTATCTCTAGATCTGAACCATTTAACTTCGGAAGCATGCATACTATTCGAGGGATGATGTTCTCTATTCCAAAGATGCCAAACTCCATCTTTGCTAACCAATTTGTCCCCAGAACTTCTTATTGTATCATANGCTACAATTTGATGAACAAAATTGGGTTCTGAATTTAATTTGTTTTCAAGCCAATTTTCCGGTAAAGGCAAATGCCTATGCCAATGGCAAAACATTAATTCTTCATCATTAATTAGAATACCNCCTTCAGTTGGTACACCGATTGCAGATTTTTGATACAGTCTACTAGCAACTGGCTCTTTGACAAACCAGCCACCTTCTAATTTATCAGGAATTGGAATTTTCCTTGAAGGAGAGCCTTCATTTTTCAACCCGATAGGACGTTTGTTTCTGACCCTTGGTTTGCTCTTTCTCCCCCCTGCCATGGTTTGCCGTAGGCGACCACTCTTATGTGCCTCCCCCTCTTACATNGNATCAGTGAGACCATGGTAGATGGATATCTCGGAACGATGACAACNGAGGAAAGAACTCTGTTGCATTTGTTCGATAACCCACTGCCAGANGGACATTGGGAAGCACCACCTGCGATAACACAAGCCGGTATATCCGCTGCTGTCCATGTCCAAAGGAAGCATGTTCCAAGGACATTAAAGAGACTTGAAAAAAATGATGANTTAATCTCTAATCAACGGCATGTTCCCGGTGCTAAGCAAAGAAGAATGGTTTACGGTCTCACTCCAAAAGGACTCAAGCGAGCAGCCAGTATTCGCGATAAAGTGCTCTCAATCAGTGTATTCAAAGATGGGGATAAGGTCGTTTTAGGAACCTTAAGAAAAGGTGGGCAATTTACATTAGAATTACTTTCACACTTAGATGAAGGTCTTGTATTTCATGATAATCCAGTAACATCTCCGATATCTAATCCGGAGGGAACTGCATCGCTAGACGCTCAAGCAGGTGAAAATCTTGTTCGAAGATTATTTGCCAGAGCGTGGGAGGATGGAAAAATAACAAAGGATGAGCAATATTTGTTAAACGAAGTTGTTGATTTTATTGGAATGCATCCTAAGCGTGTGAAAAGAATTTCAGAAGAAGCACGTAAAACTCAAAATGCACCTCCACCAGAGGAAGTTTATCTTGATATGCTAAGACANGCATTGATTGATGGTGAGATCGTTGATGATGAAATTGCATTATTGAAAACCATGCGTGATTCTTTCGGAATCGATGATGAAACTCATCGAAAGTTGTTATCTGATGCTAAGAAAGAACCGGTATTAGATGATGCGACTAAAGCGTACAAAAGTACACTCATTACAGCATTGAAAGATGGTATGATAACAAGCGATGAGGATGCTATGTTGGCAACATTGAGAGAAAGTTTAGGTATTTCTGATTCAATACATGCGTCATTATTGGCAGAATTATTAGACAGTAAAAATTGATTGGTGANAACATGGGAATGAACGATGAACAACATGAAACACATGACAGACTGACTGGATTACAGACCAGCGTTAAAAATCTATCAGGAAATGTAGTTTTGGTAGGTGACATAATGTTAGACAGATACATACATGGCTATGCAAATGACCTTAATTCTAGGGCNCCAGTTCCAGTACTAAAAGAAACAAAGCGATATGATGACGTCGGTGCAGCAGCACACGTAGCTAGAGGACTTGGAAATATTGGATTGGATTCAAAACTTTTCGGGATTATTGGAGGAGATGATTCTGGAAAGGCTATATTGTGCGCTCTGAAGGATGAGCATGTAAACTGCTCTGGGATTATCGAATTAGATGGAAGAACTACAACTGTCAAAACTAGATTGATCGCAGGAAGAGAATACCTAATTTCTAATCAGCAATTATTACTAAGATGGGACATTGAAGACGATACTCAGATAGATACTGAAGTTTTGAATTCTTTGACTGACAAAGCTGTTTCAGAAATACCAGATTCTGACGTTTTAATTATTTCAGATTATGGACAGGGAGTAGTTACTGATGAAAATGCATTGAGGTTAATTAAGACTGCAAAATTAGCAAATGTTCCTGTGATTTGTGACCCTAAATTAACTGGATTGCATCGAACATTTGGTGCAGATTGGGTAATTTTCCAGACTCGTGGTCTGGATTTGATGGCAAAAAGATTAGCATTCAATGACTCTTCTGAAGCCGCTAAGATGTTAATCAAGGAAAATGAGTGGGGNCATCTGATGGTTGTTCAGGGTGAACACGGAGTAACAGTCTACACAAAGGACGAGGAAGTGATATCCGTTCCATGTACATTAGCAGAACCAAGAGGTGTTATTGGAATTATAGATGCTGCTGCCGTTGCTGTTGCGGCTGGCGTTAATTTAGGAATTAGTGTAAAGGACATCGCTCATCTTGCAAATGCNGCATGTGAATGTATTATGAGTGGAACTCAAAATTTCACATTAACAGCAAGAGACTTAGCCAATAGGCTAGGAGAAATTGCTTGGAGCCTACAAATATCACAGAGGTGAATTTGTGAGTTATTGGCAGCGACCTACAACCGCAGACATTGGAATAAGGGCATTTGGACTTAATCCAAATGATCTGTTAAGGGAACTCACTCTGGGTATGCAATCTATTCTAATCGAGAAGGGTCAAGATACTAATTCTGTAACTAGAAATACCCAACAATGGGAGGTAAATCATGATGGTGACATCGAAATCTTAGTAATCAAATGGTTGGATGAAGTTTTGTTTCATTTAGAAGTNAATGATGTTTTTTTAATCGATTGCCAACCAATAATAAGAGAAAATAAAATCCAGGCGCAAGTTTCTACAATCCCAAAATCCGATGTTGCAATGGAGATTGAGATAAAAGCCGTGACTTCTCATGAATTTTCTTTCCGTGAAATAGCAGTTGGTGAAATAATTTCTTCAGAATGGCCGGAAATTCCAACATTTGAAGGACCAGGTTGGTACGCTGATGTTGTATTCGACATTTAGTCTAATTTGAACTCATCATTGCTTGTTGTAGTCAATACTCCGAGAGCTAATCCAATCGGAGCAACCATCATACAAAGAAACAATACTGGCATAGAATGGTAGATTGGTTTATCCTTCTCCACCATTCTTAACCAAACATATCTGCCGGCAAAAGTATCCATAACCAAAAAATGGAGCCAAGCAAGAATAATCATTTGTTCATCTGAAAATAATTCTATCACAATTTCAGGAGTAGGCATTTTTGATCCAAGTGTGACCAAAACATTCAGTATATTTGGTGNTAGTAAAATAGCATATGATATTGCTAGAGGTAGCATGCTGAATCGCAAATCTCCAACTATTTTTTTTGTGTTAGCATGCTTCGGGAAAAACCACATCATAATCCATAGTGGAAATATTGCAATTGAAGAAAACCAAAAAGTCACAAGCACGATAGTATCCATGTAGCGTTGAATTAAGAACAGAATACATAGTTTTGTTTATCGGATTGCATGTAAACTTAGCAAATTCGAACCTTTATTTTGCTTCCGAAGGAGGTGGGAATTCCAAAGGTGGAATCTCGTACCCATGAACCAAATCTACAGACTTTCTCCATCCCGTATCCCCACGGCACCCATGGCCCCAGGTAGGGCTGCTCCGTTCCCGGCCTGACCTGTTCCCCCGGTTATCCATTTCCCGATTCCTTCCGGCTTCGGTTCGTGACACCCGAGTCACGTGGGGGCGAGACATCAACGTCCGCCTGTAGGAATCCATGAGCCGGCTGAGCCGCCCCTTGGCTTTCGGACCGCCATATGCGATTTGCGGAAGAGGGCACGCAAACTCCCCTCCTATCCCATCACGCCGTAAGGCCTTACCATTTTGAACCCACCGAATGAACAATCATTCCGCTTCTTCGTATTTTGATGGACAACTGGTCTTGATAACTTCAGCCTCAAATATCCAAATTCCGTCTGTATATACCAAAACTCCTTCGGCATACACAGTCCTATTGTTATCTAAACCGTTTGAAACACTTGCTTGACTGAAATCAACAAGCAGTTGANACTCCTCACCATGAATTATGAAAGTTGAATTAGAATCATCTATACTGTAATCAAGAACTTCGCCTCGAATTGCGATTTCTCTTCCTTCCAATTTACTCGGCGACTCCATTACTTCATCTATTGATCTTGTTGCTTCNGGTGTTTGTAGCAACAAGGTNGCACCCAAAGCGACTGTAAGAAGTCCACCAATCAGGAGTAATCGTGTTCTGTGGGTTAGCATAAATCACGACCTCGCCGAACCAATTAAATCGGAATAATTTGCTATTCCTTCTTCTTTCATTTTCTTGTTTAAGCCATTAACGATTTGTTTTATCACAGCAGGTCCTTCAAATACTAATGATGAATAAATTTGCACTAAGGAAGCGCCATTAGATATCTTGTCATATGCATCAGAGGCCGAAGATATGCCACCAACTCCTATTATAGGCCACTGGCCGTTAGTATGGTCTGCAATCATGCGAATCACCTCTGTTGATCGAGATTTTAGTGGTTCACCAGATAATCCACCCGTCTCAGCCATTACCCCTTCATTGTTGGGCCTTGATACTGTTGTATTAGTTGCCACTATACCCGCACAGCCTAGACTCTTCGATGTGTCGACAATGGATTTTATCTGCATGTCCTCAAGGTCTGGTGATATCTTTACTAATACTGGTTTTTTTCCTGAATATTTTTGAACTTCGAGTATTATTCTTGCAAGATCATCGTCCTTTTGTAGTTCCCTTAGATTCGGTGTGTTTGGTGATGAAACATTAATNACAAAACCATCGACATATTCGACACATCTTTCGACTGTTTTGGCNTAATCNAAATGCGCATCTTCAAGGCTTGTAGTCTTGGATTTACCAAGATTAAGGAATACCGGAACTGAAGGTTTTTTCACATTTTTTAGATGTTCACTCATTTCAACGCTTCCGGGGTTGTTGAAACCCATTCTATTCACTAACGCAAGATTTTTTCCGTCACGGAACATTCTAGGTTTGGGATTTCCATCCTGTTTTTGCTCAGTGACTCCACCGATCTCAATAAAACCAAAACCGAGTGTTTCCCATCCAATCATCGCTTCAGCTTTTTTGTCCATACCTGCCGCTAATCCAAGTGGATTGTGAAAATTTAATTCAAACAATTCTGAATCTATCTTTTTTGGTTTGTANAGTATCCGAAGAAGCATTCTCCCAATAAATGTCCAAGCTAATACTCTAAGCCCAAGCAGAGATCTTTTGTGTGCTTTCTCACTATCTTGCAGAGCAAGAATCGGGCGTGCAAAAAGTTTGTACCCGATTCCCATGAAACTAACCCTGAAAGCCGTATTCTTCAAATCTTGCCCAAACCTGGGATGATATGTGCAGATAAATGACCTAAGGTGGCCGTCGCTGAGAGAGGCCGCTCGAAGATTTCTTCGAACAGAAGGATGTAACATACTTGTTCCAAAAGAACATGAAACTGACGCACACAATATAATTCAATTAATTGCAGATTACATTCCTGAAAGGTTGGAATTACCATTTGTGAACATAGGAATACTATCATCTGACGGGCTTTTCCAAATCGGTGGCTTGGAGCCAGACATTGCAACATGTTGGGTGCCTGAAGCAACCTGGTCGGACTTTGAGGAACAGGTGATTGAATTACTTCAAGCGGGTTATCCTGGTTGTGTTGGCTGTGGAGGCCCAGGTGCAGAGGGCGAATGGAATGAAGTCCTCCGTAGAAAAAAAATGAGCGAAATTTAGAATGNGTTTTTCTTACAGTTACTAAAGTAACTGTGACAAAACCAATCAAAACGAGACTTCAAGTATCGCCGGTTTTCCCCCTTGGAAACATGCCAGCGGTAATCATAGCCGAAAAACCTAGTGTTGCCGCCGACATAGCACAAACTCTCAACGTGAAGAAAAAAATGGAAACACATTGGGAATCGGATGAAATTATTGTTACTTGGGCTGTCGGACATTTGTTGGAATTGAGAACACCAGAAGAGTACGATGAATCTTTCAAAAACTGGCACAAAAGCTTGGACAAACTACCATTTATCCCCAGCGAATTTCAACTAAAACCAATCGGTGGCAGGGGTTCAAACAAAAAACAACTAACTGCAATTAAGAAAATAATAACTGCGAAATCTTGTACTGAAGTTGTAAATGCGTGTGACGCCGCAAGAGAAGGTGAACTAATTTTTAGAAGAATCGTGCAACATGCCAAAATAAAGGTGCCATCATCAAGAATGTGGTTGCAATCTATGACAAAAGATGCTATACAGAAAGCTTGGGACAATCGAAAGGATTCAGAGGATTATAACNATCTTAAAGATGCTGCTGAATCAAGAGCAGAAGCTGATTGGATAATTGGCATGAATGGGTCTCGTGTTGCTTCAACGTTACTCAGAGTTGGAAGGCGAGACAAGAAATCACTATCTTTGGGCAGAGTGCAAACTGCCACACTAGGAATGATCGTTGACCACGAGATGAAAATTTTATCTCACAACCCAGAACCATTTTGGAGTCTGGAAGCGAAATTTTCGGCAGATGATGCTGAATGGTCTGCAAGATGGGAAAGAGTAGGACACAAAGATGACCCAGAAAAGCCGGAACTAAAATCTCACAGAATTACTGATATTTCTGAAAAAGAAGCAGTAGAAAAAGTATTGAGTTCCAAAGGAAAGTTTTCGGTTCAACAGAAAAATAAAGAAAGCAAAGAAAAACCCCCATTGAATTTTGATCTAACGAGTTTGCAAAGAGAAGCGAATAATATGTGGTCATGGTCGGCTAGAAGAACATTATCTGTTGCCCAGGACTTGTATGACACATACAAGTTGACAACATATCCACGTACGGATTCCCGGCANTTACCAGAGGACATGATTGAGGAAATATCTAAAATTGTGAGGCAACTTGGTGCTCAAGATTCTTTTGAACCACATTCAAAATTTTTAGTCGATAATGGTCTGAAAAATTCAAAAAGAAACTTTGACAACTCTAAGGTCTCTGACCACTTTGCAATAATCCCTACTGGAAAACTACCCGACGGAAATCTTTCCANTGATGCCGCTAAACTTTATGATTTGATATCTAGACAATTCCTTGCTTCATTCCACCCAGAAGCAGTATGGACAGTTCAAAAAAGAATAGCAAGTAAGAGCGGACANGAATTTGTCAAGGAAGCAAGAAATATCAAAGAACCCGGTTGGAGGGCAGTTAGGCCGAAGAATCAAAAATTCCCAGACGGTTGGGGAGAGTTGAAATCTAACCCAATTGATGCTGAAATTTTAAGTCATGAATTCAAGGAAGAAAAAACCAAACCCGTTGGAAGGCTGAAAGAGGCTGGACTTTTACGACTCATGGAAAATGCTGGAAAGGATATTGACGATGAGGAATTATCAGCTGCAATGAAAGACAAAGGCCTTGGAACTCCCGCTACCAGGGCTGAAACAATTGAAAAATTGATTTCGAGAGAGTTCATTTCAAGAGGAAAGGGTGGATCAATAAGAGCTAATCCTCATGGAATTAGGTTGATTGATATGCTTCGCAGAATTCCTGTTGAGTGGATAACATCTGCTGANCTAACAGGAGAAATGGAATCGAAATTATTAGGAGTCCAAAAAGGAAATGTCACCCGTTCAGAATACATGGAAACAATATCATCTTTAGCAAATGAATTGGTTGAGTCTATAAGAAACCATGATAGAAATCAATTTTATGTTCATGAAAATAGTGTTGGATGCTGTCCCGAATGTAACGGGGTGATGAAAGAAACCGTAATGTCATATATTTGTGAAGAAAATAAGGGTCGCGATTCAGGATGTCCTTTCGTAATTTGGAAAGATTCGAGTGGCCGTTGGTTTGATCGTACCACTGTAACTAAATTACTACAGGAAAAAGAACTGGAAAAACTGCATGGTTTCTATTCTATGAGTGGAGAAACATACGAAGCCGATGTGAAATTAGTGAAAACTGGCATATCGGTGGGCGGGAATGCTGACAATGCTGTAGGAGAAGATGATGAAATCCTATGTGAGTGCCCAAAATGTGAAAGTGGCAACATCAGAATAGGCGCATCATTCTACTCTTGTGACGGTGAGGATTGTAAATTCCGTGGCATTGGAAGAGTAATTTGTAAACGGGAAATTGGCAAAGAAACTGCTAAACGAATTCTCACTGAAGGAAAATCCGAATTAATTGAAGATTTTACATCAAGGAGGAATCAACCGTTTTCTGCATACTTAGTTCTTGGTGACGTAAAAACTACATTCGAATTCCTGCCTAGAGCAATATCGCCAGATGCAAAGAAATTTGAGGTTGTTGAAGGAATAGTTGGTGTTTGTCCAAAGCATAATGTTGGTGTGATTGAAACTCCAACACATTATCAGTCTGAGTCCAACACAAGCGGATGCAAAATCTCAATTGCTAGAGAGATGAGTAAAAGGGAAATCACACGGGCCGAAGCAAAAGAATTGATTGAGAACAAGAAAATAGGACCTTTCGATGATTTTGTATCAAAGAAATCTGGAAAACCATTTACTGCAATATTGTACATGAAAGCCAATGAATCGATTGGATATCGCTTTGCCAAGAAATAAATTTACACAACCTTGACAATGGAGAAACTTCACGGCGTGGTAATGTACCAAGTGGTAATCATTGGGGCTGGGCCTGTCGGAGGCAGATTGGCTACCGAATTATCATCAAGAGGAATAAGTACACTAATGATTGAAGAACACTCGGAAATAGGTAGACCATTCCAATGTGCTGGACTAGTTAACCCTCCTGCAATGCAAGCCGTTAATCTACAAGATACGATATTGCAAGACATAAATGGAGCGCTAATGCACTCGCCATCTGGAATTCAAGTCCCGGTAGGTAATGATGAGGTGATAAGAACCCACGTTGTTTGCAGGAAAAAATTCGATCAAGGAGTTGTAAGGCAAGCAATGGAAGCGGGTTCTCACCTTTGGNTAAAATCGAAACCTGTAGATGCAGAAATTACTAATGAAAACGTAAATCTTACAATTAACCGTGATGGTGAAATTATAAATTTGAAATGTCAATTATTAGTTGGAGCTGATGGTGCACACTCATGGACAAGAAGAAAATTCCGAATGGGAAGACCAAAAGAAATGATGATTGGTTTCCAAGCGGATGTTCAGGGATTGGAAGGAAAAGACAACTGGCTAGAAATGTATACTGGAAGAAATATAGCACCTGGTTTCTTTGCATGGGTGATACCAACAGGTGACTCTACTCACCGNATTGGAATCTGGTCTAAAGCAGATCTTTTGGACGGCAAGAGCATGGAACAATGCTATGATTCTCTAATAAGTCATGAATTATGGAAGGATAGGTTTGCGAATGTGAAAGAGATATCTNGATATTGTGGTCCAGTTCCTTGTGGTTTGATTAGAAAACCATTCAAGGATAGAGTGATGGTAATCGGAGATGCTGCTGGGATGGCCAAGCCAACAACAGGTGGAGGGATTGGTCCAGGGTTCCGGCAGGTTGAAGCAATTATTGAAAAATTGTCAAAATGCATCAAAGAGGATAAATTGAAATCAAGTAATTTAGCGAAGGTATGTAAACCATACAAATCTCTTAGCAAAGATTTAGACCGTGCGAGAGCATTACGTGATTTGTTAGTTACAATACCAGACGACGAAGAATTAGATTCTCACTTTGCAATGTTCAATCGCCCGGAGATATTAGAACTCATAAATGAAATAGGGGATATAGAACATCCTGTTCCATTAGGTTTAGCATTATTGAAAAGGGTTCCAGAATTTAGGAAGTTAGCCCTTCGAGCAGGCGTTAAGTTACTATTTGCATGAGGGATCACATGGTTAAGGTTACACATCGTGTTAGGTATCCTCCCTTTGAATCATCAAAGATGAATGCAGAAGAAATCCCAATTGCAGAGAATTCTTTTGAAATAGAAGGAAATGTTGNTCCACCATTCAAATTGGGATCTGAAAAATCATGGCTTGTGGAAAGAATAGTTGAAGGTGATTATCAATTTGACTCNGCTTATCATGGTAATATTCCATCCACCATTGAAAAGCAAAGAACAGGATGGTATATACTTCCNAATCCTATCCACTCAAAGGCTAGAAAATTCATCAACATAGCAGTAATAATTATGATGACTGCTTTGTTTTATCTATTTACAGCACCTCTTCAAGCGTCCTTGGGAATTCCTACTTTTGGGACTGGTAAAATTCGTCTTGGATTATTGGATTATCCTGTATTAGCCGTTTTTATTGTCCCGCTACTAATAACACCCATAATATTACGAGTCGCAGCTAATCTAAGTGATTTGACTAGGCAAAAAGAGTTCCTTTCGAATGCTCCAAAAAGCCCAAAAATAGAATTTTATGAAATTCAGAATGATTCAAATCTGAAGGGAAAGGTGATTTTTGACCGACTGCCCATAGAAACAAAATCAATGAAAATTACGTGGCGTGTGGGAGTTTTACCACCTGCTCGCCATCGATTGTTTGCCGCATTGAATTTAGATCCTGCTGGACAACCCCCACCTGGCCTTACTACGGCTCTTCCACATCACTGGGAGGAAGGACTTGATGATGGAACAGGAATGGGAGAAGACGCACCTATGGAAAGGCACGATGTTCCAGGCGGTATGTTTCTTAGGCCTATGAGAATAATGAGTACTGGAAGTGTAGATGAAATCACNATGGATAATTCGGAATTTAATCTAGAACCACCNGAAGGAGAATGGCCTGGAACTGTCTACGGNGACTTGATACGTGTTCATTGGGAGTGTATCATTACATTTGAAAGGGAATCTGGTGGACCTTTAATGTGGGTTCAACCGTTAATCGTATCACATTCAGATAACGAGATAGTAAATCCGAATCTCATGATTCAGGATGGTAGAACAGAATCTGATATTCTTTAGAAGAATTCATTTGCTTGTCTTATAGTGCATAACCATGAAGGGTCAAGTGTTTCAAGCGGCTTTCCTAGTAATTTTGATGTTGCTCTCTGGTTGTTTATCATCAGATTCCGTAACCGAGGAAGTGAACAATGATGACGAAAATGTGGAAATTACAGCTTCATTCACTCTCAATCAATATCCAAATATAGCGGACGTAGGAGATATAGTAATTATATCAGGAGATATTGATATCAATCCCGTAGATACAGAGGTAATGGTAACCTATGACATATTCACACCCAGTGGGATTAGAGATATAGATAATTCAATGATTTTGGATAAAGGAAATTTACAGATCATATTGTCTCCTGATGAACCTGGTGAGTGGCTCATTATTGCCAAAGCATTCGTTGAGAGTTTTGATGAGGCATTAGTTAGTGAATCTCTATTCATGGTCAAAATTCCAGATGAAGGAGACGCCGTCATAACAACGCTACCTATTATTGAGTTGGATGAGGTTAAAGATGTTACAATAACTGGTAGCGTTTCTCATAGCAATATAGAATCTTGTGACCTTGTCGTTGAATCTACAACATATCCCATAGAAGCAAATGGTGAATTCATTATATCTCTTGGATTAGTAGACCAGAACCAAGAAATTACTATCTCAACAACATGTGGCATATGGACGAAATCTTACGATTCTAAATCGGTTCAAATCATCGTATCAAATCAAATAGATACTGATGGTGATGGAATCCAAAATGATGTGGATAGATGTCCAGACGGAATGGGAGAAGAAGAGGGATGGACTTCAACCGTTGATACTGATTATGACAGAGATGGTTGCGAAGATTTGACAGAAGATATTGATGACGACGGTGACTTTTTACCTGACTTTGATGATGATTGTTTATCAGAATTAGGTTGGATTAGTAATGAAACCACCGACCATGACAGGGATGGTTGCTCAGATAACTTGCAGGATGATGACGATGACAATGATGGTATTATTGACGTGAACGATGAATGTCCACGAGGAGAGTTAAATTGGGAATCAAAATCATACTCTGATTACGACAACGACGGTTGCAGAGACCTCACTGAGGATTTTGATGATGACAATGACAATGTTTTAGATATCAACGATGATTGTTGGAGAGGTTATATGAACTGGGATAGTACTCCTGAATATGATTATGATGGAGACGGATGTTATGATTCAACAGAAGATGCTGACGACGATTCAGACGGTGTAAATGATGTTAATGAAACAGGAGTAATTTTGGATTTGTGTCCCAGATCACCTCTAAATGCCACTGATGTTGATGAGAACGGTTGTGATGCAACAGAACGTGATTCTGATAATGATGGNGTATCCGATCTCGATGACCAATGCCCAGGAACTCCTGCGAATAATCAAGTAAACTCATTAGGATGTGCCGACCTNGATGGAGACGGTGTTTATTCAAACATTGATAATTGTTCAAACACAGAAGAAAAATGGACAGTTGATTCAGAGGGTTGTGCCGTAAATCAATTACCTGTGGCATGGAAAGAAACTGGCCATGGAAACGCTAGAATGGACACAGTGGCTAATTTCGCAGTACCAACATTAGATGGGACATGGTCATTCAAGAACGAGTGGAACGGAAATGATGTATACATATTTTTATTCAAGTATACTGATTCATCTGGCAATGGAAATAATGGTGATTGGTCTAAAAATCCTGGTTCAATGATTCGACAATTACCAGATAATGCTCACCTATTTTATGGTTCATTTGATAATTCATACAGAAATGATGTTACTGCTAGAAAAAATGCAGTTCTGGCATCATTGAATCCTGATGAAGAAATTAAGTGGCAGGACAGGATTCACTACATCGACCAAGATATGTCAACAGCAACAGGTGGACTTGGAGATTTGATTAATGGGTGGAACACATTATACTACGGAATAGACCGATTCCAAAGAGCAAGAGAAATTGGCTCTATCTATGCGTGGACAAGTTCCACCAACGACATAACACACTGGGCATATGAAGCTCGAATGTACAATTATGAATATGATGTCGAAATAAGAGAAACAGACCCTAATATCGATGTTGTCACAATAGTGGATGAAGAATGGCATAGTGGNGGATGGAGTGCTGGTTATACATCCACATACAGCAATGTTAGCATAAGCCTGCCAAACAATATTACCAGTTACGACACACTCGAAGTATTTCATGAACACGCCTGTGAAGATAGGAGAAATAGGTATCAAAAAGCAGATAGTTCCTATGGGGGTTGCCATGAATGGGATTATCTTGCTTACATGAAGATATGCAATAGGGACAATGCATCAAAATGTGGAACAGAATTCATGCGATGGATTACAACATATGGGAGAGAAGGCCGATGGCTTACCGATATTACTCCATACTTATTCATGTTAGAACAAGATGATATTAGGACATTCAAATATCAAGGAGCCAATAAAGGACAAATGACTGTTAAGTTACTTTTCTCCAATTGGGGAGAAGGTGAAAGAAGTTTTGCTGGCCAACAAGTTTTCACTGGTGGAGAATTTAATGGCCAATACAATAACGAAACTCTATACAAACGACAACATAATTTTACTACAGAAGAAGATTATTACCGAGTCAAAATTGTTGCCACAATTACAGGCCATGGTTTTAATCAAGACCAAGCAAATTGTGCAGAATTCTGTGATCATGAACATCACTATTACTTGAATAATTATCATACCTATGAATGGCACCCTATTGTCAAAGACAATCAAGGGTGTGAAAAAGAAGTAGATAGGGGTGTAGTTGCTAACCAGTTTGGTTCATGGCCTTTCGGTAGAGCAGGATGGTGTGCTGGCCAAGATGTCAAACAATGGACTTATGACATAACAGATTGGGTGGACAACTCCACAGAAAACAATCTACAATACAGAGGATTATTCAATGGCCAGGAATACGTTCCGCAGGACACAAATGGTGGTTCCAGACAAATTAGAGCAAACATCTGGCTAGTGTGGTATGCTCAAAATTGAGTAGGAGGCGGAGCGGGCATTTCTTCCAAACTAACATTTGGGCTGGGAGTATCTAGTAATTGATAACGAGAATTCCTCCTTCTTGGAGTGAATCCCGCTCGAAGTATTGTATCTTGCAGTTCAATTTCAGTGGCTTNCATTTTATCGGTTCCAGANGCAGATACAACATTTTCTTCCATCATAGTTGAACCTGCGTCATCCGCACCTCCAAGTAGCGCCATCTGGGCAATAGAGAGACCCATTGTAGGCCAAGATGCTTGGATATGTNGGATATTNTCGAAGAACAAGCGACTTACGGCAACATGCCTNAGATATTCTGTTGGACCAGCACCTAATTCAATTTTATTTCGTCCTCGATTTCTCTTACCATAGGTATTATTTTCCAATTGAACTGGCCAGGCAATAAATGAAGTAAATCCAATCGAATAATTTTCGATACTAAAATCCTGTAATTTGCGAATGCGATCCATGTGTTCAATTCTATCTTCATAGGATTCTCCAAACCCGAATACGTTTGTTGCGCTGGTAATTAAGCCCAATGATTGAGCTTCTCCCATTACTCTTAACCAATTATCAGGATGACCTTTTTTGGGAGATACGTCATTTCTGACATTTTCAACTAGAATTTCAGCCCCGCCACCAGGTAATCCATGCATTCCAGCTGATTTCAGTTTCTCAAGTACCTCTAGTGTTGTAAGACCTGTTACGTCGGCAATTCCTTCAATTTCGATTGGTGAAAAACAATCAATATCTATGCTTGGGTGCCTCTTTCTAAGTTCCATTAGAAGTTCGGTNTAGTATTCGATTCCTAAATCAGGATTAACTCCTCCTTGCATCAAGATTCTAACGCCGTCTATGTTCTCTAATTCTGCGACCCTTGCACTGATTTCATCAATTGTCTGAGTATAAGTTTCTTCATGACCAGGAGGTCTGTAAAANGAACAAAATTGACAATTGATAGTGCAGATGTTAGTGTANTTGATATTTCTATCAATTAGATAAGTTACTTCCTTACTTCCATTCANAGATACCCGCTTTNTATGTGCTNCTTCTCTTAANGAATGAATAGGAGCATTTGTGTATAGTTCGACGGCTTCAGACACCGTCAAACGACGATCAGACGATGAGATATCCGAGAGGATTTCGCTCCAATCCATTTTACCCACTCATGCAGACCCAACAATTGATTCAATATCAGCAATTGTTTTTGGGCAATCTCTTGAAAGTACATCTGGACCATCAATAGTTACAAGAACATCGTCTTCAATTCTGATACCTAAATTAGAGTACTTCTTAGGGCAATCAACATCTGGTCGCCAAGCACCAAAGTACAANCCAGGTTCGACTGTTATTACCATTCCTTCTTCGAAAACTCTTGGTTTATCGTTTGGCCTGTAAACTCCAACATCGTGAACATCTAAGCCTAACCAATGGCCTGTACCGTGCATGTACCAGTTATTCANTTCACCATCTGTTGATAATGCTTCATCAAGAGATTGCTTAATAACACCAATTCTTATCAATCCTTCTGCTAATACTTTTCTCGCTTCATTATGTGGTGCATCATATGGGTTTCCAACTCTGCATTTGTCAATGGCAGCTAATTGTGCATCGAGAACGATGTTGTAAATTTCAGCCTGTTCAGGTGTAAATTTCCCATTTACTGGCCATGAACGTGTAATATCAGAAGCGTAACCTTCAAATTCGCAGCCAGCATCTATCAGTATAACTTCACCATCATTGCAAGTGTCGTTATTTACGTTGTAATGCAAAATAGTAGCATTTTCCCCACTACCTATNATACAAGGATATGAAATCCCATCAGTATTACAATACTTGAACAGGCCTTCGATTATTCCTTCTAATTGCCACTCACCAACTCCAGGTTTTGTGTTTGACATCGCCTGTATGTGAGCTTGACTAGCTATTTTTGCTGAATGACGCATAAGTGCGATTTCAGATTCAGATTTTCTCAATCGTAATTCATTGACTACTGGCGATGGATCTACAATACTCATTGGGCCAGTGCCAAATTTTTGGCGGTCCCTGGAATTTCTTTTGACTTCATGCTCTACAATTTTATCTACGCTGTCATCAACTCCTAATTTGACAAAAACTCTAGAGCATTGTACGAGCATCTCTGAAAGTTTCTCTTCTAGATCATGAATGGAATATGCCTCGTCCACAGGCCACCCCTCTACTGCACCTTCAACGCCCGGTCTTCGGCCTTCCCAAATTTCTTTCAACACATCCTTTGGCTGAACAAATAGTGTCCTAATCCACTTACCTTCTCTTTGNTATGCACAAAATGTTGATTCGGGATCTTTCCACCCNGTAAGGTANAACATATCNGAACTTGACCTGTAATGATAATGCACATCATTCGAACGAACAGATTCCTTTGGATTTGTGATGATAATTAGGTCTGTGCCCTTTAGTTGTCCAAACAATCTATTCTGTCTGGATGCATATTCATCCATAGAGATACTTGCTGGCTCATCACCGATTGCTGCCAAAGAGTCTTCCCACATACCTATACGCTGGCAACTTTAATTTTTCAGTGCTTTGATTTAATGTGGCCAAACAAAGCGATTTCACATACAAATATTGATTTTCATTTATTCTCGTTCCACTTTGGTAAATCAATGGTTTTTATTTTACGATTTTTACTTCTAACAAAACGAATAATTCCAACTAAGGAAATTACAAAAATTACAAAAATTACTTCCAGTGTATGTTTTTTATCAGTTTGTTCATTTGCTTCGACGATTATTTGTAAATCATGTACAACAATCGCACCATCATTATCCTCAATCTCCAATTTTAGAATGTAAGTTCCTGATTTAGATAAACTCAAATTAAAATTGGAATCCTCAGACATCATTTCATCCTCTAAAAACCAACGATATGACATGCTGTCAATATCTGTTTGACTATCGAAAACTATTGCTGAGAGTTCGATTTNTTCATTAGTATAGACACGCCATTTCGAGTTTTNNGACGAATTTAGTCCATCTATTCTAAATTCAAAATCAGGAGGAAGATTGGTGACTGATATATTGACTGATGTACTTGAAGTTCTTCCTACCGAATCAAATACATCCAATCTTATTGTATAATTCCCTGGGTATTTAGGAGTAAATTGATGTGTAAGTTTTTGAGTTGAGGTTCCGTCAATTACACCAATTGAACCATTAGGATTGGTAATGTACCAAAGTGTTTGAAGATTGTCACCCCAAATTCCGTCTCTAGAGCCACTACCATCAATTAAAACGACTTCCCCCTCTGAAGCATTATCTTGTGCAATTAGAACAGCAACAGGGTTTGTTTGATCTACGGATAAGGTAGTAAATATATTCGGAGAATTCATTAAGTATTCATCCTGTAAAAAGTATGTCAAATTCCATTTGCCATCAAACAAATTAAGNTCTGATGCATTAATATTGAATGTGTATGTCAACCCATCCCAATCTACATCCACATTAGATTCAGAGAGTGTACCGTTACAAGCACCCTGAGGNGAATAACACCATTGTATCTTCATTTGTGAGTTTTGCACATTACCTCTTGATAATGTAGCTTCACCAGTTATTTCTATATCTTCATCAATAAATAAATTCAAATCGTGATTTCTTGAGATTATTGGCTCATGAGGACCGGTTCCAACAAAAATAACTCTGTTGAGAATTTCCTTTTGCATACCATAAGGTTGGTTTATTTCAAGCCAACAAGTACAATCAATTCCTGTCATATTAACTTCCAGATTCCAAATCCAAATACCTTCGCTGACAGGCACTACAGATGAAAAGTAATCGCCATTTGCAATAACATCCCATTCGTCGTATGGATTTGTAACATTATAGATTACCCAATTCGCACTTTGCGGGGTTATAGTGGTCGAGCCAGAAATATTCAGAGTTTCGTTTATCCAAATTCCATTCGGTATTTGTGTAGTAATTCTGTCATCTTCGGAAGACGCTTCCGCACTTTCTGAGTGAATGATGAACATCATTACAGCAGCCAATATCAGGCTAGCCCGTAACAGTTTATTCATTTACTACTCCTCAAATGCACTGCAGAGTTGTCCTTGAGTAGGGAAACTGTTGATGTCTCTAGGATTAGTATCCCACTTGTATTCACAATAGTTGATATGTCCNTCACCATCTGTATCTAACATTCNATCAGCACCGTCATAAGGGTCGAAATTGAAGTAATATTCCCATCCAGTAGCCATTCCATCATCATCATGGTCTTGGTAATAAACCTCTGGACCATCGTTCCAGTCGTCACCATCTGTATCGTTTCGAATTGGGTTTGTACCGTTTACAAATTCTTCGTAACTAGTGTAGTTTTCCAAATTGTCATAGAAAGTTTTGCCGTCAGGAGTATCTGGGTCAATATGGCAATTGCTTGAGGTAGGATCGTCGTANGAAGGACAATACTTTGCAATCAATCCAGAACGATTCAATCCATCGTTATCNGGATCTTCCATTCCATCATCTATGCCATCTCCATCAGAATCCTTTAGCGATGGATCCATTACACCGCGGGCACCGTTAGCACCACTTGTNGAATTGTCAAACAAACCAATGTTAAGTGCCTCTTCTGAATATCTTACTTCCCAACCATCTGGCAACAAGTCCCCATCTGTATCATCATCTACAGGGTTAGTATTCCATCGGTCTGGTGCTTCAGCACCATTAGCCAATGTATCATTATCGATGTCATATGTATCATCTTTTAGTGAATTTTCAGACGGGTCAAGAGCCCATCGACCATTACAGTCATTACAAAGTGGATTTTTAGGAACTATGAAATTTGTTAAATTCATCTCGTAAACATCATATTTCTTTTCAAGGATGAACCCACCAAGCCAGTTTTTCCACATGTAACCACCGGAATCAAGTCCACATTCAACCATTGAATCACAACCTGGAGGAAGCCATAAATCTGTAGCTACCCATAACGAATGTGATTTTGTATTATCTTCAATTGACTCTACTTGCATCTCCCAACCGTCAAGCATACCGTCTCCGTCTGTGTCGTTGATGAGTGGATTAGTAGGATTTTGGAATGGTCTAGGGACGAACAAAACCTCATGACCATCTATCAAACCATCTCCATCTGTATCAGAATTGTTTGCGTGAGTTAGGAAATTGTCTGCACCAAGGATTACTTCTTCACCATCTTCTAATCCATCGTTATCTGTATCATACATACAAGGGCTGGTGAAGTAAGCTTCGCCGTACCACGCAAAACCATTCAGCGCTTCTGCTTGGTCACCTAGACCATCGCCGTCAGTGTCTGCATTAGATGCATTGGAACCCATGTCGCATACGCCACTGAATTCTTTGAAGTCAGATAGCCCATCTGCGTCTGTGTCCCACAAACCTGGGTCTGATGTAACGTGTACATTCTGGACTCCTCGATTAACTACGAGTATATCCCAACCCATTACTTCAATTCCATCTTTTAGTCCGTCTCCGTCCGTGTCTGGATTCAATGGGTCTGTGGAACGACCGTCGATAATACCGTCTCCGTCAATATCTCTTGCNTTATATTCCATCAAATTAGTAAATCGTTCTTCCTCTTCGACTATTTCAACCATGACATCTAATCTGCTTTCAATCAGTTTGTTATCTGTGGTGTCCACGTGAATTGCATAGACATATCCACTTACTGGAGCTCTAATTGGAACTGACACAGGATTTCCTCCTGATAGAATTACTTGCAATGTAAGAATGGTTTCGTTGGCATCCACATAATCATCTTCTGCTACGTTTATGTTAATGACTTTAGCAGTATTTTCAAGTTGGTCATATGTAACACTACCATCTCCATCAACATCATACCCATCTCTATCTGGGTCTTCATCACCATTTGAACCGTCTCTTGGATCGAGGCCGTTATTTGCTTCCCAGCCATCTGGCATGCCATCTTCATCTGTATCCTTGTGCCAAGGTGATGTGAATTTCTCTTCACCAAAAGTCCANGCAACTTGGTATTCTTCGATATTGTTCATTCCATCTTCATCCCAATCGCCATATCCGTCAGAGTTGTTAGCTGGGTCGAGTAATTGCGAACCTGCTGTCGCCGCAGCTGTGTTGTATGNAGGGTGATCATTTATCATAGAATAACAGAATTCGAAACCATCGGGCATACCGTCGCCGTCAGTATCCCAATCTGACGGACCATTATTTTGTCCATCTCCATCCATATCTTCTTTGAACCATGACAATCCAAATTCAAGGGATTGGGATGCAAAAGGAGCCGCTCTTGTTACTGGGTCAATCAATGGCACACCACAATTCTGACCTGTGTCTTTTGCATACAGGATAGTAGAATTGGAAATTTCCTGAATGTCNGTTAGTAAATCACCATCTGAGTCTGGTGAGTTAGGATTTGTGCCATATGCTTCTTCCTCAAGATTGAACAATCCATCAGAATCAGAATCCAACACTTGATCACAAGAATGTTCATTTCTGGCATTAGCCATGTTATTCCAACTTGGCAGTCCGTTATCACCAGTAAAATAATCTTCAAGTATCTCTTTCATTCCAGTTGTAAGTTCCGAGCAATCATAATTACCAGACAAAGGGTCGAATAGAGTATAATTACCATTTGGATGCGCTACTTCTCTTTTGTAAGTTACTTCCCATTTGTCGTTTAGTCCATCTCCATCAGTGTCAGCCAATCGAGGATTAGTCCCCTCTGTAACCTCGACTGAATTGATTAGACCGTCTCTGTCAGGGTCACCATTNGGGCCATCGTCAGGATTTGGCCANGAATCATCTTCTTCTTGNACTTCCGCATCATCAGCATCTGCTTCACTTGGATCATTCTCTACGTCGTCAGATTCTCCATTGTCNAGCGGATTCAATCCATTCTCAACTTCCCANCCATCAAGCATCCCATCACCATCAGTGTCCTCATTATCTGGGTCGGTACCATATTGTGATTCCACAGCATCTGGTAAGCCATCATCATCACGGTCTCCTTGTTCTCCAGAATTGGAGCCGTCTCCTATGATNTCATCTGTGGCTGCAGTTTCATAATCACCAACTCCATCACTGGTTTGGAAGAATCCTGTAGCACCTACGAATAAGGAACCAAAAATTAGGGTTGATACTATTGCAACATAGGCCATTTGGTTGTGTGAAACTGACATTCTGATACACCTTTTGCACTAATGCTATTCNATCCAATTCAATCATAGTCTTAAACCTTGACGATAGATGCTACAAAAATTTGGTATCGAAATAGAAGCNTCATGCGATATTTTGTTTACTTTCTATCGTGATTTCTAGGATGTTATTTCTCTCTTGAAAATTNATTTTCGCAGGTCTACCTTCGCACCTAGTCCAAGCACCAGACAAAGAACCNAACAATANTGGAATATTTGGATAAGTTTCAAATTTTANTNAAACNCCTCCGTTNNNATCGATATANTTTACAGAANTAGGGTTACCTAACCCNTTCTTTGNAAATATCGACTTAATNTTACTNATCCAGCCGTTTTCATCTGCGGCTAAAAATAATTCCTCCCCTAAAATGAAATTTTTTCTAGCAGCAATTGCCATTGCTATAGAAATGTCATCCATTTCTGGCCAGCCAAATCTCTCATCTTCTCCGATGTTAGCAGCATAACCAGCACATGATTTCTGTAGTCGAAAGAATAATCCTGTTGGAAGCAGATGATGCCTTTGCCCATCAATACGCCACCCTGTTTCAAGATCAATTTGTAGTTGTCTTTCTGAAATGTACTTACCAATCGATAAATCAGGAGGAGGAATATTCGATTCGCTGTCTTCTACGTTGAGTGAGATTAATTCGGAATTCACATCTTGCCAAGTAACTTTGAATCTTTTTTCCTCAAACCATTCTAAGCTAGCTTGGAAGAAACCAGAAAATATTGGACTTAGACCTCCAGATTTTATGGTATTATCTGATAACTCAGGTTCACCCCACCCATTTAATTTCCAATAATTTTTGATATAGTCTATTTTTTTCTTTTTGACAAAAAATCTTCCAAAATCTGGGTTAATGTTTGTAATCATCATCTCGTGTTGGTCACATGCAGAATTAGACAATTTCCGACCAAGAGGATGATTGATAATTTCTTCAAATGTTCTCCACCAAGATTCTATCTCGTCTTTTCTCCAAAGTAACCATGACCACCCGTGTATATCTGAAATAAACCCACGTTCTGAAAAAAAGTTTTTAGATACTTCATTCATTAGTCGCTTGTCAAATGACTGATCATTTTCATCAATTATCGGCATGGTTTCACAACGGGTAACCTGAAATTTCATCTTCGTTGAAGCAATACCTTATCACTTGGTAATTAGATTTGAATTCCCTTACATCATCTTTAACGGATGCTGGGTCCTCGCCTTTCAGTAACACCCTTGAATAAAAACTTGCAATGTCTTGCATTTCATCCGTTCCCATTCCTACTCTTGTTAGTTCTTGAACACCCAATCTCAAACCAGATG